>JBDUCF010000116.1:0-7673 GCA_040003545.1 Pyrinomonadaceae bacterium
CTGCAAGTAAATAGTGTTGAGTCAGATTTCAAAACCTTGAGTGTCAAAGTTCAACTGGGACCACTCGCAGTCAGGAAGGTGGGCTTGCCCCCGCTCTTTCTTTCGGAGAATCAGCATTCGTCCGCTTCGCGGACTGGTCGTACGACTCCCTGTTGTGCAAGACCCCCTCAACACATGTTTATCGCGCGTTCAGAGCATAAGCTTTCTGATGTTCGGCATCAATGCGTCCTTAACAGAACTGTATGGCGTCCCGTCACGCCAAAAACTACGAGACCCGCATAACCCTCTAGCGCCCATGTCTGAACGCAGTTACAATCTATCCGGTGCCCGCGCGATTCAAATGGAGTTTCATCTCTGATGAACGTTTGCTGGACGTTCGCATTTGCGATCTGCCGGTGCGAATCAAAGGCTCCTTCCTCGAACCACACATCAAAAGACTCTACTCTGAGCTGAATGAACGCGGCATACGCTTCAAGCCGCACGTCTGGCTTTCAGCAGAATGGTTTACGCCGGATGGTGTGCCGGGCTTTGCTATTCCGTTCTATCTGGCCCATCCGCGTCTGATGAAAATCGAGCGGCAGCATATGCTGGAAGTGGAAGGCGGCACCGACTATGAATGCATGCAGATTCTGCGTCACGAGGCGGGCCACGCTCTCGATAACGCCTTTCGCCTGCACTTCAAGCGTCGCTGGCGCGAGTTGTTCGGCTCCTTTACCCAACCCTATCCCGAGTCTTACAAACCCAAGCCTAATAGCCGCCGGTACGTGCTGCATCTCGACGCCTGGTATGCGCAGGCGCACCCGGCCGAGGATTTTGCGGAAACATTTGCGGTGTGGTTGCGGCCGAATTCGCGCTGGCGGCGGCGTTATAAAGGATGGCCCGCGTTGCGCAAGCTTGAATACGTCAATGAACTGATGACGGAGATTGCCGGCACGCGGCCAAAGAATCGCGTGCGCCGCAAGATCGAAAGGCTGCCCGAGATTAGAATCACCCTGCGCGAACATTACGAGCGTAAACGCCGGAAGTACGCTTTTGAATGGCTGGCCTTTTACGACAGCGACTTGCGTCGAATCTTTTCCACCGAGCCGCGCCATGCGGCGCAGCCTACGGCAGCTAATTTTCTGCGCCGCCTTCGCCGCGAAGCCGGCCAACTGATTGCCGAGGCCACCGGCGTGCATAAGTACGCAATTGACCATGTGCTGGGCTTGATGATCGAACGCGCGAAGGAATTAAAACTTCGAGTGGCCGGCCCCGAAAAGGACGCCAGGCAGCAGGTCATGATCATGCTGACGGTCCAGACTATGAACGTCGTGCATTCTGGTTACCACAGGATTTCTTTGTGAGCACAGAACTTTCGAAAAAACTTCGCGTCCTGGTGCTGGTCCATGAGGACCTCGTGCCTCCTGACACGATCGAAGGACTAACCGCCAAGGAAATTGCCCCCTGGAAGACGGAGTGGGACGTCATCTCGACGGTGAAGAAGATGGGGCACGACGTATACCCCATTGGGGTCTATAACAATCTGGGCATCATCGGCAACGCGCTCATCGAGCACAAACCCCACGTTGCCTTTAACCTGCTGGAGGAGTTTCACGGCTATCCCCTGTACGACCAGCACGTCGTCAGCTACCTGGAGCTGATGAAGCAACCGTACACGGGTTGCAATCCGCGCGGCCTGACGATCTCGCATGACAAAGCGCTATCGAAAATGGTTCTGGCCTATCAACGTATTCACATACCAGCCTTCGCGGTCTTTCACATGAACCGAAAGGTGAAACGATCCAAGCGCTTGAAGTTTCCCCTGCTGGTTAAGTCGATTAGTGAAGAAGGCTCGGTGGGAATCGCGCGCGCCTCGATCGTGAATGACGACGAAAAGCTGGCCGAGCGGGTCGAGTTCATTCACCGCCAAACGAACACGCATGCAATTGCCGAACAGTACATTGCCGGCCGCGAGATCTATGTCAGCGTGATCGGCAACCAACGCTTGCAGACATATACGCCCTGGGAGTTGGTAATTGAGAAACTTCCCGAAGGCGCGCCGAATATCGCCACCAGCAAGTTGAAATGGGATCCGGCTTATCAGGAAAAAGTGGGCGTGGTAACGAAGGCCGCCGATTTACCGAAGGAAGTCGTGAAGAAAATCGAAAACCTGTCCAAGAAGATTTATCGCATCCTGTTTTTGAGTGGTTACGCGCGGCTGGATTATCGACTGACGGATGACGGCCAACTGTATCTGCTTGAAGCCAATCCCAACCCGCAGATTGCTTTCGGGGAAGATTTTGCCGACTCAGCAAAACATTGCGGGATAGACTACGAAGCGCTGTTGCAGAAGATCATTACTCTGGGTCTAAGCTATCGCGGCGCAGGCCAATCAGTGTCCGGTGTCTGAGCCGCCTGCGGTAGCGGGCGGTTGATCTATTGCTATCACGCAAGCCAGCCGCTAAATCAACCGCCCGCTACCGCAGGCGGTTCTGACAAACTTACATCCAGTCGCGCGTCAGGTCGCACCACAGCGCCAGACCCCGCCATGTATCGAAGCGCGAATAGAAGCGCGCAATCTTCTTATCGCTGGCGGCGCGACCCTTGTTTCGCACGCGCGCAAACTTTGCTCGCGTCCATGAGTCAAGCGCCAGGCCATCATAGCGTCCCAGAAGTTTCAGCACGTTCTCAGCGGCGTAGTCGCCCACGCCCTTAACGCCCTTTATCTCTTTCTTCAGAGCATCGGTGGGAAGTTCGCTGTTTAGCCACCGCTCCACGTCGAGTGCGCCTGACGCTACGCGGTCGGCAAGCTCTTTGAAATAAGGAGAGCGATAGCCGGCCCGGATTTCGTCGCGGTAGAACTTCGCCGGCATCAGCGCCATCGCCTGCGGGGTGGGGAACGTACGCCGGCCGTCAGGCGCCTCGCGGCCAAGATAATTCACTAACCCGCTCACCATCTTGTCGGTTAAGGCCCAGGAACAATTCGTGGTGCAGATCATTTTTACCAGATCCTCAAAAACGGTTGGCGAGCGGAGCAGTCGTCCAGCCCCCTGGGCGGGAATCCAGGCAAATTCCGTGTCATCTACCAACAGCTTGTAGAAGGTCCTGATTTCATCGTCCAGCCGAAACATGTGGCGAAGATCGCGCACGACGCGCGCTATATCGCTCTTGCTCAAGCGGCGTGAAGTACTTACCTTGATAGCACGCGTAGTACCTCGGATTTTTAAAGTCACCGGAGCAGAGCCGTTCAGATCGAGCACGCGGGTCAGGATCCAATTCTCCTGGTCGAAGGTAAAAGGTAAGAGCTGGCACCAGCCGTGACTCATCACCGTGCGGCGGAAGTTGAAGTTGCGAGTGACTGGTATCAATATTTCCATTCGATAGTTATCTGAAGTTGAGCCTGTGTACGTCTCTTTCTTTGACGGTAGCAAATTATCTCCCCGCGGTCGATCATGGACGAGTTGCTGGCAACAGGGGGGACGTAGTAACCTGCGACTCCCCCAAAAGTATTCTCAGCGCACCAGTTAAAAGCCAAACTGGACGGGCGCGCTATCAAGGGGGTCCAACTTGTGCTTGCCAACTTTAACTCGCAACAGATTTTCTTCATCGCCATCCTGGTTATTGCGATCATCCTGTTTCTAACCGAGTGGATCCGCAACGATATCGTGGCGGTTCTGATCGTGCTCGCGCTGTATCTGACCCGGGTGCTAAAACCGGAGGAGGCCCTTTCGGGGTTTTCGAGCGAGCCCGCGATTGTTATCGCCGGCATTTTTGTACTCAGCGGCGCGCTGCATGTCACAGGATTGTCGGACACGATCGGAGACTGGATCGGCCGTCTGGCCGGCCGCAGTTACAGCAGGGCAATTGCAGTCATCATGCCGTTGGTCGCGCTGCTTTCAGCCTTCACGCATCATGTCACAACCACGGCGATAATGGTCCCGGTGACACTCGATCTATCGCGCGAGCGTGACATACCGGCTTCAAAGCTCTTGATGCCCCTATCGTTCGCCGCTTCGCTGGGTACTACGATTACGATCATTGGCGCGCCGGCATTTCTTATCGCCAGCAACGTGTTGCGCCAATCCGGGCGTCCCGGGTTGGGCGTCTTTTCCATAGCCCCGATCGGACTAAGTCTTTCACTGCTGGGCACCGTCTTCATGCTTGTGGCAGGACGTTTTCTGCTGCCCAGCCATCACGCCAATGAAGATGAGACCAGCCACTTTCAGTTGGAGGATTACCTTACCGAGCTTACGGTCCTGCCTAACTCGCCTTTCCTGGGAAAAACAATCAAGGAAGTTGAAGACGACGAGCGCTATCAGTTTAAGATCGTGGGCTGGATACGAAATGGAAAGCGGATTAAGACGCTTTCGAACAAGCGGCCATTGCAGGAAGGCGATGTGCTTGTAGTACGCACCACTCCGGAGCAGTTGGTCGCGATTCGCCAGCAGCCGGACATCGAACTACATCCAATCAATCTGTATGGCTCGGGCAAAGAGATTAACGAGCAGAACGGAGATGACGAGGACGAAGACATTGACGATCAGTTTGTGCAGGCTGTCGTGGCCTCCGGTTCAGATCTTGTCGGCAGAACACTTGGGGAAGTCGATTTCCATCAACGATACGGTGCGATAGTAGTCGGGCTTTGGCGCAAGAGCGGCTGGCTGCAACAGGAAATGGCAAAGGTTAAGTTGCTTGCCAGTGATGTCCTGGTCCTCGAAGGAGATCGGCAGTCGCTGGCCCGGGTGGCGAACGACGGAGCTTTTCTGATGTTGGTTCCTTTCCATGGTGGAAACCCCAAGATGCTGCGAAAAGCTCCGCTGGCAGGGATCATCATGCTGGCTGCAATACTGGCCGCGGCCTTTAATCTCATGAGTATCGAAATGGCCGCACTGGCGGGCGCGGTGACCACGATTCTTACCGGCTGTATAACTGTGCGGCAAGCGTATGGCTCGATTGATCGGCGGATATTCGTTTTCATCGCCGGCGCAATTCCGCTGGGACTTGCGATGCAAAAAACCGGCACGGCGAACCTGTTGGGCGGGTGGTTGCAGCGAGTAGTAGGAGGCTGGCATGAAACCTGGATTCTACTTTTGCTCTTTGGGGTAGTGGCGATCATCACGCAGTTCATGTCTGACGCTGCCACCACTGCGCTTTTTGCTCCGGTGGCTGTGGCTTTGGCGCAAGCCTTGGGACAACCGCCAGAACCCTTTGTGGTCACGGTCGCCATGGCTGCGGTGGTTGCCTTCCTGACACCAATTGGCCATCACGGCAACCTGCTGGTCTATGGTCCCGGCCGTTATCAATTCAGTGATTTCGTGAAGGTGGGCACGCCTTTGACGATCCTCGTGGGCTTTGTAGTAGTGCTTCTGGCGCCGATCTTATGGCATGGTTAAACACCCCCGGATCTTCGATAAGCCGCGGCCCCATTTTGCAGCTATTTTGCTAGCTTTGAGATGATGTACGTTTCACGTTCGGTCAACGTGATTCTTGACAGAGATTGGCGGTAGGCCTAGACTGCCAAGACATAAACAGGGTACATGGAAGGCTGTTCTCGCGCGTTCCTAATTTCACTTGGGACGGGCTGCGAGCGAAGGATCCAACACAGAGATTCTCTACAGTCCGTCGGTGACTTAAGCACCGTTTCCAGAATAGCTGCTGGAGCTTTCCAGCGCGCGCTACGTCGCCCCACAGAGGCAAGAGCCGGTGGGGCGATGCCGTGTTTGGAGGACAGGCATTCCTGCCTGTCTTTTTTCTTTTGGAGTGTGCCGGCGGAGCGAGGCGGCGACGGCGCTTTGGTTGGGCTTTCCGTTACGGGCCATGTCCAGACGAAGCGACAATCCAAAGCGGTGTCGCGGTGCGCATGCCACCGCACTCCAAAAGGCAAGGGAGACAGGCAGGAATGCCTGTCCTACTTTATGTAGATTGGGTTGGAAATGATCCAGGGCTGGTCGCTAACCGGTTTCGGCAGCTGCGGCAGGTAGACTTCCACGCGAAACGCTCCCGGCTCCTTTACCGAAAACTGCTTCTGCCATGCGCTGGATTCCTCCTGAACTTTAATCCCATCACGCAACAGAACTATTCTCGCCGCCACGGGCGTAGTGACGTTCAGCTCGACACCGTCGAGTAGACTGATTTCATCCCCCATGATTTTGGTTTCCGATTTGTTATGGGCCGTGAAGTTGAATCCAGTTGAATCGCCAAACAAGTCGAAGCCAAGGTAGCAACGGCCCGCGGCAATTGCGGCAGTCAGAGCTTCACTAGTCAAAGCCTGGCTGCTTTCGATCAGCACGTGGGTGCGGACTACCCGAAAACTTCTTTCGTAGGGATCGAGCTTCATACCAAGGATCTGCCGGCCGGATGAATCGTACAAACTCAATCCGATGTTGGCGTGCGCGTCGTTTCCGGCGAGAGCCACCAGTCTGCGCTTGCTGGACATGATTGCACTGTCCCAGCTTTGCAGGTTTGGTGAGGGCCGCTCATAAAAGTTTGCGAACATCAAATCGGGATAGCTGCGATATGACCATAGCCCGTCGAAGACACCGACCACCGGCTTAAGGCGCCGCGCGTTGGTGAACAGGTTATAAACTTCTACGCCGTTGTAATCGATTGCCTCCCAGTTTCGAAATTCGGTTGGATAGGCGACGATTGCCAGACCCCCCCGAGCCTTTTGTTGAGCGATCACTTCTTGAGTCGATGCCGTGTTAGCTCTTGCTGCGCTCTCGTCGCCGGGAATTAACAGGAGTCGATCGCCGGTGGCGGTTACAACTTCGTTGCCGTTAATGAAAAGCACACCACCGTGTAGTCCGTTCAGAGTCGTCGCGGCGGTGTCGAAATCTTTCGCCGGATGCTCTGTCATGATCACAAAGTCGAGCCCATTGTTCTTAGCGGCATCGATAATCGCCTGGAGGGTTCCGGTGCTATGGCCGCCCAGAAAAGAATGAACGTGAATAACGCCCTTGTAGTCGCGGAAGCCGCTATCGGATTGCGCGGCAAGTCGCTGGTTCGCGAGTTGTTGAATGGCGGTGTGCAGGCGTGTCAGCCGATAGCGCCGCCAGGCAAAGGGCAGCTGGGAGAGCACTACCACCGCCAACAACACGATTCTAACTTTCTTCCAACGTTTCATCGCTTTGTGCCTTTCATAATCTCTTGCATCTTACCGCCTCATACGGTCGCGCGTCGGCCTTCTTCCCCTGAGTTGTCTGTTATATAAGCTCATTGATTTTCGGTGCCTTACGTCTTTCCTTTCTTAGCGCCTTTGCGTGAAACCTCAATGACCGAGAATGAAATCGCAAAAATAATCGTTAATGCCGCTTACAGGATTCATACCAGGCTAGGTCCTGGACTGCTTGAATCAGTCTACGAGACTACAATGGCTCACGAATTGATCAAAAGCGGGCGAGGGGTGCGACGGCAGCAGGCTATGCCAGTTGTGTATGAAACAATTCGGCTGGATATTGGATTTTGGGCCGACCTGATTGTCGAGGATAAGGTCATTGTAGAAATCAAATCTATAGATGCAATCTGTCCGGTCCATCGAAAGCAGTTGCTGACCTATCTTAAAGTGACCGACAAGCGTTTGGGGTTGCTTATTAACTTCAACGTTGAGGTGATTAAGAATGGGATTTCGCGGGTTGTTAATAATTTGTGACTTGACGATCGGTAACATTGCGGTTTCACGCAAAGGCGCCAAGAAA
>JBDUCF010000117.1:0-7635 GCA_040003545.1 Pyrinomonadaceae bacterium
GAATTGAAATGCGGGCTGGCGGACGCGCTGGCAAACGCCGGACGCCCGGCTGAAGCTGCCCCCGCGTATCTCGAAGCAGCCCGCGAAACTTCATCCGCAAGAGCCCTTGATTTGCGCCGGCGCGCCGCCGAGCAACTGCTGATGGGTGGTCATATCGAGGAGGGTCTGGCGGTCCTGCGCACCGTGCTGGAAGCAGTGGGGTTCAAATTAGCGCGGGGACCGAGACGCGCATTGCTCTGGTTGTTGCTGCGGCGTTGGCAGATTCGTTTGCGCGGTCTCAACTTTGTCGAACATAACGCGAGCGAGATTCCGGAATCTGATCTGTTGCGGATTGATATTTGTTGGGCCGGCGCTGCAGGACTGGGGGCCGTCGACCTGATCCGGGGCGCTGATTTTCAGGCGCGCCATCTGCTTCTGGCGCTGGGCGCCGGTGAACCCTACCGAATATCGCGCGCCATTTCTTTCGAAGCGGTACACATCGCCACCGTGGGCGGACCGGGCCAAAAGCACGCCGCGCAGGTTGGACAAAAGGCTGAGGCACTCGCTCAACGCGTAGGTCACCCCCATGCTATCGCGCTGGCTATCTGGTCCAGCGGAGTTGCCGCTTATCTGGTTGGTCACTGGAAAACAGCAGCGGCGCAGTGCGAACGCGCCGCGGAGATCCTGCGCGATCGTTGCACCGGCGTGACGTGGGAACTGACCATCGCGCACCGGTTCATGCTGAGCGCTTTGTTATACCTCGGCGAAGTCGGGGAAATCTCCAGACGTGTTTCCGGATTGCTGACCGCAGCGCTGGAACAGGGAAACCTGTTTGCCGCAGTCGATCTGCGCACGCGCCTGAATCTAATCTGGCTGGCAGCTGATAAACCGGACGAGGCGCGCCAGGAAGTAATCAACGCTCTGCTGGCCTGGCCGCAGGAAGGGTTTCATCTACAGCACTACACTTCCCTGCAGGCGTTGGCGCAGATCGAACTTTATACCGGTGATGCCGAAGTGGCCTTGAAACATATCAACGGGCAATGGCGGGCTTTGGAGAAGTCGATGCTATTGCGCATTCAGGGGCTCAGAATTGATTCTCTCCATTTGCAGGCCCGAGCCGCTCTGGCAGCTGCCGCGAGCAGGAAACATCCTGAGCCGCTGCTGAAAACTGCCAGCCGGTTCGCAACGCGAATTGAAAAAGAAAAGATGTTGTGGTCGTCGCCGTTCGTTTCGCTAATTCGCGCCGGGGTCGCCAATATTCGCGGCGATGCTGATAAGTCGGTGGCGTTGTTGTCAACGGCGGTGGAAGGATTTGAAATTGCCGACATGGGTTTGTATGCCGCAGCCGCGCGACGCCGGTTGGGACAAAGTCTAGCCGGAGACCGAGGCCGGGAGTTGATGGCTGAAGCAGACGCGTGGATGCAGAAGCAAACGATCAAAAACCCTGAAGGTCTGACCCGAATGCTGGCCCCGGGATTTGCGGAGTAGGACAGACATTCCTGTCTGTCTAATCAACAGTCCAGAGCAGTCGGCACAGTGCAGGAAGGCTGACTTCGCGGTTGTGTTACTCGATCTGCACCTGCGGCTCTGCCGCCGCACAGTGCGGTAAGGCTCTGCCTTACCGTTAGGTTCCCTTAAACTTTTGAGGCTGCGCCTCCCGCCTACGCACTGCGCCACTTGATCCGATCGAGATCCATTAGGAGCGGCTCATCATCCAGCGGCCTTTCATCCCAGCAACGCACACTCGAATAACGGTAATCTACTGCGCTCGCAACCAACCCCGCGCGAACCGGATTTTCGTGTAGGTAACGTACGCGTTCAATTAGCATCTTTTCGGTGAGTAACAGCCGTACGTTTGGATGATGGTCCCAAAGGGAATGACGGTAATGTCTGGACTTGGTTTCCTGCCGCAACTTCTGCAAGGAAGTGTCGTAGCCGCGCACCTTCAGGTGGGCAATAATGCGATGGCTCACGATTCCATTAATGAAGCGAAGCGTGTCTGCAGAAGACCGCGCCGAATCTGTGATCGCATGAAGATGATCGGGCATGATCACGTAGGCATAGAGAGCAAAGTTCCCTGACGTACGGGCCTCTTCAATCGCTTTGCAGGCAAGTTCCTTTATCTCGTTGGTTCGAAACACTGGCAGACGGTCTTTGGGGACAGATGTTAGAGAGTAACAAGGCGAGTCTCTGGAGATGACATGCACTTCCTTAGGGTAAGAAAGCTGAGCCGGAAACTCTATAGCTGGAACTCGTGAGGCTTGGAGTGACGAATGCAAAATACTTGGTGGAGATTCTAGGGGTCTTTTGGCACCTGGGGCTTCGCCGCTGCACAGTGCTGTAAGGCTCTGCCTTACCGTTAAGTCTCTAGAACTTAACGGTGAGCTGCGCCTCGTTCATGAGGCGTAGCCTCAAAAGGAGTAAAGAAGAAGCGCCGGAAAGGCGGAGCCTTTCCGCACTGTGCGGCGGCAGAGCCGCGCTCATTGATGAGTGGCACATGGGAAGGGATTGCGCTTTGACTTGTAAAGATTCTTAGTAGGAGTGTTGAGTAATGCCGCCAGGCTATTTTTCTCTTTTGGCTGAAGGAGCGCCAGCCCCCGATCGTGGATGGTGCCGATCGTACGCGGAGCGAAGATGCCGGTCGGTAATGTGGGTGTAGATCTGCGTCGTCGAAATGTCGCTGTGGCCTAATAGCGCCTGCACTGAACGCGAGTCCGCGCCGCGCTGCAATAGATGGGTCGCAAAGCTGTGGCGCAGGGTATGTGGTGAAACTTCCTGCAAGCCCGCGTGGCTGGCGTGGGCCTTTATGATTTTCCAAGCCACTTGCCGCGTAAGCGCTCGTCCTCGATTCAAAAAAACCTGCGGCTTGTGCTGATTGCCAGAGCTTGCCCGCAGACCCATGTACCGCTGTAACCAATGAACGGCGCTCTTGCCGATGGGCACGCGCCTTTGTTTGCTGCCCTTGCCCTGACAGACGAGGGTGCCGCCGTGCACGTCCACATCCGCAAGCTTCAATACCACCAGCTCAGAAACGCGCAGGCCGGTCGCATACATCAGCTCCAGCATCGCCCGATCCCGCACGCCGACATCCGTGCCGACGTCCGGAGCGGCCAATAGCAACTCCATCTCCTGTTCGCTCAGGAAACGCGGCAAGTAAGCGAAGCGCTGCGGGGTGTCGAGATCTTCCGCCGGATGCTGCTTGATGTGCCCATCGAGCATGAGGAAGCGAAAGAAGCCGCGCGCGGCACTGACGGCGCGCGAAATAGATGAAGGCGCCAGGCCATCGCGTGACAGTCGCGCAATCCATTCTCGCAAATCTTTGCGGGATAGTTCCGGGAGGCTCCGCTTGCGTTGCTGAGCCCAGCTCTCGAGCCTGGCCAGGTCGCGGCGGTAGCTTGTCAGAGTGTTCGGGGACAACCCTTTCTCGACCTGGATGTAGCCGAGAAACTCCTTCACTAAATCTCGTTCCGGTGATGCGTTAGTCATCAGAGTAGGACAGGCATTCGTGGCTGTCACTTTTTTTGAAGACAGACAAGAATGTCTGTCCTACAGATCCGCGGCGATCAGCGAATAAAGAACTGCGTCTACCGGTTGTCCGTGAAGCAACAGCCGATTTCGCAGTACGCCTTCCTTAATCGCCCCGGTCTTTTCCGCCACCCGCTGACTGGCTACATTGCCGGTGGCGGCCAGGATTTCAATGCGTTGAAAGGCGAGCTGCTCAAATCCAAACTGGGCCACCAGGCGGGACGCTTTTGCCGCGACTCCGCGACCCGTCTCGCTGCTTCTGACCCAGTAACCGAGGTTGGCCATCTGGTGCACGCGGTTGATGAAGTTCATGCCCACGCCGCCAAGAAAGCGGCCATCTTCGCGGCTGAAAACTCCAAAGCCGTATTCTGCATCCCTGGCCCATTGCTCAGGACGCGAAAGAACGAAACTCGTCGATTCTTCGATCGAGTACTTAGGATGGCACCAGGGCATCCATTCCCACAGTTCTGGAATAGACGCGCGGGCCGCTTCGAAGAGAGCTGCAATGTCATCAGGACGGTAGGGCCTTACCATTATTTCCCCATCAGCTAGCTCGACGTTCATGACGCCCTCGACGCTCATGGCGTCATCGTACTACAAATCGGAAGGCGGTAGATTTTCCATTTGTCATTTCTCATTTTTCATTTGTCATTGGAATGCGGAACTAACGGAGAGTGGGAGTTTAGAGTACCAACTTTAAGTTGGGCTTTTATCAGTTGGGTTGTTGTCAGTTGGGTTTTTATTAATAAAAAGCCCAACTGAAGTCGGTACTCTGAACGCCACTTAGGCCAACCGGCCTCGTAATGCCGGCAACGGCAAATGAGAAATGGAAATGAAGTAAACGCTCTTGGGGGAAGGCCCTAAAACCCTGCCTCTTCTAGGACGCCGGAGACCCAGCTTGCTTGTGCGTAGGCGGATAGCGCCGGTAGTGATGGGTGATGGGCCGGCGGCGGCCGATGCCGATTGCGTTTCGGGAAATGATCAGCGTTGGCGGCAGCTGCCGTCGCTTGAATTCGTTTGCGGGTGATTCAACGCGATTCAGCAGATCGTAAACCAGCTCGGCATCGTGTCCTGCGGAAATGATTTCTTCAGGCGTTTCTTTTTGTTCGAAATAGAGTTTCAGGATCGGATCGAGTTGATCATAAGGCGGTAACGTCTGGTCGTCGAACTGTCCTGGCGCCAATTCGGCGGAGGGTCGCTTGTCAATGATTGATCTGGGAATGATCTCGCCGGTGCGGTTGTAGTGACGCGCAAGGTCATAAACTTCGGTTTTCAAAACGTCACCGATTACTGCCAGACCGCCGTTGGTGTCGCCGTAAAGGGTGCAATATCCCAACGCAAGTTCCGATTTATTTCCGGTGGAAAGTAACAACCGGCCTTCGGCATTTGAGATGGTCATCAGGATGTTGCCGCGCAGACGTGACTGCAAATTCTCAACTGCGTGCGAGCTGGCTTCGCGGTTAGGCGGCGGCAACTCCAGCTCCTGCCGCAAGAGTTCGAATGCGGCCGAGATGGGGCGCTCGATGACTTTCATGCCAACTCGCCGGCCAAGCTCGAGCGAGTCTTCAATGCTGTCGCGCGACGAATAAGGCGACGGCATCATCACAGCGAGAACATTCTGCGCGCCGAGGGCCTCGCAGGCGAGCGCCGCAACCACCGCCGAATCGATGCCGCCGGAGAGTCCTATGACCGCGGTGGTAAACCGATTCTTGCGCGCGTAATCATGAATCCCGAGCACCAGTGCTCGATGCACAGTTTCAATGTCATCGCCGGGCAGGCAACGCTCGTCCGCCACGCCGCAATCGAGATCGGCCGTGCCAAAGAATTCTTCAAACGGTGGCGCCTGCAGAACGATCTTCCCTTCGCAGTCAGCGACGATGCTGGCGCCGTCAAAGATAATTCCGTCATTGCCGCCAACCAGGTTTACAAACACTATGGGAAGTCCGGCGGCCTTCGCGCGATGAGAAACCATGGCGCAGCGCGTGCGCATCTTGCCTTTATTGAATGGGGAGGCATTTATCGAGACAAGTAAGTTCGCGCCCATCTGGATCAATTCTTCCGCCGGGTCATTGGCGTAAAGGCGTTCTCTCCAAAAAGTCTTGTCGTTCCAGAAATCTTCACAGACGGCGACGCCCAGCCTGGTCTCTTCCAATTGAAACAAGCGGCGCTCGCGGGCCGGCTCGAAGTAACGCGGGTCATCAAATACATCGTACTCAGGCAAAAGTGTTTTGTCGGCAAACCCTATTAACTTTCTATCGCGAATTACTGCCGCAGAATTGAAAAGCTTGCGGCCCGTGGTCTGATCGTTGGGCCTCACCGTGCCTACAATCGCAGTCAGGCCGGCGGTCGCATCGACAATCCTGTTGAGCGGATCCAGCGCCGAGCGGGTGACATCCGGATCGAGGAACCAGTCAAAGGACATGTAGCCCTGAATAGCGACTTCCGGCACAACCACAAGATCGGACTTGTCCTTCTTTGCCTGTTCAATGGCGCGCAGAATGGAGGCAGTGTTGCCTTCATAATCGCCATTCGTGGTGTTTATCTGGCCGATGGTAACGCGCATGAACTCTATTTTATCATCGATTCAATTGATCGCTTATCCAGGTAAGGGATCGTCAAGATTCTAGTCACACCATTTCTGGAAAGAGCGGGGGCGAGCCCGCCTTCCTGACTGCAAGTCAACAATGTGGAGTCAGACTTCCAATCTCGAGTATCAAGGTTTCAACTGGGGAGGCTTGCAGTCAGGAAGGCGAGCTTGCCCCCGCTCTTTCTTATGCCAGGTGTGAATGAGAATTAACGCCCAAATCCACCACCGCCGGGTGTCTCGATTCTTACGCGGTCGCCGGAGTCCAGTTGCCAGCTTCCTTTTGCAGCTATTGACTCTCTGCGTCCGCCGCGCCGAATGATGCGGTCGCGACCGGCGGCGCCTTCCTTTCCGCCACGCAATCCGTAGGGCGCGTGCTTCCTTCTATCAGCAAGCAGGGACATCCGCGCCGGAGCTAGCACCTCGACCTCGCGAACTACTCCGTCGCCGCCACGATGTTTTCCCTTGCCCCCGGAGCCTCTGCGCACCCGATACTCGCGCACGCGCAAAGGATAAGCGTACTCCAAAGCTTCGGCCGGAGTGTTCAGGCTGTTCGTCATATGCGTGTGCACCGCGCTCATGCCATCAAACGATGGCCGGGCCCCCATGCCTCCGGCGACAGTTTCGTAATAGGAGAACTCCCGTCCAGTGCGCGGATCGATTCCGCCGACAGTCAAATTGTTCATGGTGCCCTGGCTGGCGGCGGGAATGCGATCGGGAATCGCGCGGGCCAGCGCTTTGAAGAGTACGTCAACGATCCGCTGCGAAGTTTCGACATTTCCTCCCGCGACAGAGGCGGGATGAACCGCATTCACAACTGTGCCCCGAGGTACGATTACTTCGATCGGCTCCATCAAGCCCGCGCTGGCGGGCACATCGCTGTCAATCAAGCAGCGAAAGACGTACGCCACAGCGGAGACGGTGATGGCCTCGACCGCATTGACCGGTCCCGCAACCTGCGGTGCACTGCCGCTGAAATCGATGCGGGCTCGTTCACCTTTTACTTCGATTCGCACCCTGATGCGAACCTCTTCGTCGCTGAGACCGTCACCGATACCGTCGTCGTCGAGCGCGTCTTCCGCCTCATAAACGCCATCCGGGATAGTTCGAATGGCGTGGCGCATAACGCGCGCCGAATACGAGATCAAGTTTGCGGCGTACTGTTGCGCTTCGGGTGCTCCGCGGCGCTCGACGATCTCCAGCAGGCGCGCGGCGCCGGTATTCAGTGATCCCACCTGGGCTTCAAAATCAGCGCGACGCTCAACGTTGCTGCGCACGTTCGCCAGAATCAGCCGCATGACATCTTGCGCCAATTTCCCACCGCGCATGATGCGAATGGGTGGTATGCAGATTCCTTCCGCGTAAATATCCCCCGCCAGACCCATCGAGCCCGGCGTAGCGCCGCCAATATCTGCATGGTGCGCGCGATTAGCGACGTAGAAAAGCGGACGATGCGACGGGGAGACGGGGTGACGGGGAGCACCGGATGCATTCCGTCTCCCCGTCTCCCCTTCTCCCCGTCTCCCCCTCTCCCCGTCTCCCGTCTC
>JBDUCF010000118.1:0-7571 GCA_040003545.1 Pyrinomonadaceae bacterium
ATCGTCGTTCTTTGAGACTCCGTCTCCGCAATGCTCTTTTCTGTCTGCATAGAGTGACTATTCTTGGTATCTGCCAGGCTTTCCCGCGTCGCAGTGCGCAGCGAGAGATCCCCCGCGTCTCAAAAACACTGCTTAGATACCAGTGTGTTGCCCTTTGTTCCTCCCAGCGGGATAGTGTCGGCTAACGCGCACGCAAGCGCAAGGGGGAAGACGCCTCCGCGGCGCGGGCTTGCGACTCGACCAGAGAACCCGTACCGGTATGCTGACGAATAACATGCGGCCACACTATGCTAAAGCGACTACCCTCGTTTGGTTTGCTCTCCACAGTAATTTCGCCTTCCAGCAGTTCCACCAACTTACGCGTTATTGCCAGACCCAAACCCGTGCCGCCAAAAGAACGGGCCAGACGATCGTCAACCTGCCGAAACTCGTCAAAGATGTAGCCCAGGGCTTCTCTTGGCATGCCGATCCCGGTGTCCTTAACTTCAAGCGACCAGTGCTCGCCTCCCGCAACTGCTGCGCTAACTACAACAGATCCGGTTGCAGTAAACTTCACTGCATTACCCACTAAACTAGACAGCACTTGCGAGAGCTTTCCCCTATCAGTAACAACCTTGTTCAGTTCGGGAGAAACTTCGGCGACTAGCACGATGCCTTTTCTTTCGGCTTCACCTCTGTACTCGCGAACCGTCCTCTCGACCAACTCAGATACATTTACCTGCCCCAGCTGAAGGGCCGCGCGACCCGCTTCAAGTCGGGAGTATTCCAATAGTTCGTTTACCATATCCAATAAGGCCCGCGCGTTGCGATCCATGCGCTGGACAGCATCCTTTTGGAGCATTGCCAGTGGCAACTGGCGATCGCGTTCAAGTAACTGGCAAAGGCCGATAATCACATTCAAGGGCGTCCGCAACTCGTGGGTGACGTTGGAAACAAAAGCTGACTTCAGGCGATCGTGTTCCCGCAGACGATCGTAAGCGGCTACGAGTTCATCGCGCTGCTGCACCTCTTTCGTAATGTCTCTGAAAACTGCAACTGCGCCTTCATGGTGGCCATCTTCGCTACTTAGCGGAGTGGCGCTGATCGCTACCACGCGCGTCTCTCCGTTCGCCTGGATCATCTTGAACTGCTGGCCTTCAATCTGTTCACGCCGTTCGAAGGCGCGCCAGAAAGGTGTCTCCTCCGCAGAAAGTTCCCGCCCATTGATATCGCGCAAGGTCATCTCTTCACACAACGCCGGGGCCCCATCGGGAAAATCGCTGCTGGGGCGACCGATGATCTTAGCTGCCGCTGGATTGATCTTGTACTTCATCTCCCTATTAATGATCACAACCCCTTCATTCATTTGATCGATGACGCTCTGGAGTTGAACGGCGCGCATTTTTTCGGCAGCAAACGCGGCGGTCGAGAGCTTCTCTGCGCGCACGCGTTTGGAAACGTCGGAAAGAACCAGGATCAGATCGCCGCGCGCATTCCGTACTGAAGTAGGCCAGATGGTAATGTCCCAAAATCTGGGGCTGTTTCCCTCACCGGTGGGTTCTTCGCTGGGCGGCGACAGCTCGAGGGGCAAGCCGAAGCTGACAAACGGTTTTCGTGTGCGACGCACGTCTTCAACCACGTCGCTCAGTTTGGCCAAGCCGGCTGCAGCTTCGTAAAGACCGCGTTCTTTCAGTTTTTCCGGAGCTCGTGCTACAAAACCGCTGAAGGTGGGGTTCACCTTGCATACGATCAAGTTGGCATCAACTACGACGACGCCCAGGGGCAGACTATCAAGAACTTCTTCGGTGAAACTGCTCTGCTGGCGCAGCTCATCGAACTTAGTCTCCAACTGTGCCGCGATCGCGTTGAAGTCATTGGCCAGCAAGCCAACTTCGTCATCGGTTTCTATAGGCACACGCTCATCCAGCTTGCCGGGCCCAAGCCTTGACGCCGACGCTGCCAGGTGCCGCAGGGGCTTGGTAAAACGACCGACAGCCCATACGCCGAGTAAGATGGATGAGATCAGCACAAGCGCCCACGTCGCCGCCAAACCTGCCAGCGAGTATTCGGCGGAGGCGTTGTCCAGCGGCACACCTACCACCACGCTCCAGCCCGAGGAAGGTACGGATTTGACGCTGGTCATTCGCACGATGCCGTCGCTCCATCGAGCTCGCTGGACGCCGCCTGGCAAACCCTGCGCGCCAGGAGTTGTACCTGCCTTTAGCGGATTTCCAATCGCGCGTCCGCTACCGTCTAATGCCGTCACTGCAACTTCGAAGGTTTTCGTAGTCTGCTGCTCCAGCCGGCGGAACAAATCGAGCGCGTCATCATATGAAAGACTGCTGGATTGAGCTGTATAAGCAGAATGCTGGTTGAGCCACAAAGAGAGAGTGGCCGCAGCTGCATCTGCTTCTGCACTGGCAATAATCTCCGTTCTGGCGGTTAGACTGGACCGATAATAATTCAGCTGCAGCAAGCCGATGATCAGCAGGGGCAGTGAAAGCACGGCCAGCATAAGCAGCATCCTGGAACGCACGCTTTGAATACGAAGAGCTGACTTTGTTGCCTTCACCACTAGTCCGGTTCTCCCAGAAATGCCTTCCGCCGCCGCGGTGGTGGCCATACCGAACTGCGCGTCTCCACCGGTGGACGCAAGCTAGCCGCATAGACCAACAGCGCCTGGCCAATTAACTCATCAACGAAATCGTTGACCAGACGCAGCGCATTGCGCAGCGCATTCAAATCACCGTTGAGGGCCACAGAGCCTTCCTGCCAGAGATAGTCATTTAAGACGCTGCGAAGAATCGTCAACTCTCGCCCAACCTCATCAATCAAGAGACCCTGTTGAAACCGAACCTGCGCGTAGGATCGAAGCCGGGTTACGACTTCAAGTACCTCGCTGTTTCTGGCTGCTTTATCCAGTAACTGCGATAAACCCTCCAGGCACTCCGGCAGGAACCCAACCAACTGCTCATAAGACAAGGCGCTGGCCAGCGTGGTTCTACGCTCCGAATAAATTGCGTCAACCCAGGCACAAATAATTGCGCTCTCGTGTTGCCGCATCAAAGTTGAAAAGTTGTCCGGCATTGAAGCGTCAAGCTAATCTTTAGCCAGCAGTCCTTTCAGGAGCTCTTCCAGTTCCTCGAAGTCGATGGGCTTGGTAACGTAGTCGTTACAGCCCGCGGCCAGCGCCTCCGCATGAAAATCAGTGGTGTCGTGGGCAGAAACAGCGACAATCGGGGTGTTACTCAACTCTTTATACTCGCGCATGCGACGGGTTGCGGCCAGGCCATCGACCCGCGGTAAGCTGAGGTCCATGAGAATCAGCTTTGGCCGCTCGCGCAACGCTATCTCGATGGCTTCTTCACCATTGATGGCTTCAATTACGTTGTAACCACTCATCTCAAGCAGCCGGCGCATCATGAAGCGATTGTCCTCAAAATCTTCTACCACCATTACGGTTTGTTTCGTTTTCTCCGCGGTCATTTCAAGTTCTCCGATTCGGCGGTCGTCTCTCTGCAGAGACGGAAAGTTTTCGAACACATCCGGAGCCCAACCAGACTGCATGCCTAGCGTACGCTGCCCGACTCTGGTAAGATGCCGCATCGAAAGCCGACACAAATGGTCCGCGCTTTTGAGTTCAATTCGTACACGAGCAATGGCAGACGTCGGCCTGGCGCGTGTTCGAATCGAATATCAGCCACGAGCCACAGGGTAATATGAAGCCGCTGTTATTGGACAATCAGGACACGACCACACTGGCGGAGCTGGGGCGAGCATCCCTGCAAATCGTCCACGACCTCAAGAATCAGATTAATGGCCTCAAACTTTATGCCACGTTCCTGCGGAAGCGAATGGAACGCAGCGAGCGGCCCCTGGACGAACGGGAAACCGTGGCAAAACTAATTTTGGGCCTTGACCGGGCTGCCGGCGATATGACCACTCTGGTACGCCTGGGAAGGCCGGTAGACCTTCGAAGAACTCGGGCTGATCTTTCAAAGATAGTTGAAAGCGCAATCGGGAAATCAAGCAGTTTACTTGCGCATGAACTGCGTTTCAATCGGGATTCAAGTTCAGATTCATTTGAAGGCGAGTTTGACGTGCAGGCGATCACGGAAGCGCTGGAGGCGGTGACGGAAGGCGCGGTCGGTTTATCCAGACTGCGCAACGACACCCCGGCGTTGTCGGTCCACTTAAAGCGAAACAATTCAAACGGATCGCCGACCGCGATTCTTGAATGGCATGGGCTAACAATTACGGATGGCAGCGATCCTTTTCATTCTCTGAATGGAAGCGCGGGACTGCGTCTCGCCCTTGCCGCAAAAATAATCGAAGCTCATAACGGATCGACCGAGCAGGAACCAGATAGGTTACGGGTGCGCTTGCCGCTGCAACCAGTTACTGCAGACAGCGCGTAGGTTCCCGGAACTGCGACACTTTCCAGCGCGCTAAGGGGGGCTAAGTGGGAAACAAAGATATACGAATTCTTGTCGTTGATGACGAACCAATGATGGCCGACTCGCTCAAGCAAAACTTGACCGAGGAGGGTTACACAGTGGACACATCGTCCACGGGCACCGAAGCAATCGAGTTGTTCGATCGCGGCGGCCATCATCTGGCGATTTGCGATCTACAGCTTCCCGATATGGATGGTCTTGACGTCATGCGCCACATGAAGGACGCACGGCCGGCCACCGAAGTGATTGTCGTCACCGGATATGGGACCGTTGCGAGAGCGGTCGAAGCGACCAAGGCGGGAGCATTCTACTTTGTCGAGAAACCTTTTGACTTTGAAGAGATGCAGCCGTTGGTCGAGAAGGCCCTCGAGCGCCGCCAGTTGATGGCGGAAACCGCGAACATGCGCCGGCAAATGTCCACCCGCGCGGAGTACTTCAACATCATCGGTGCTTCAAGGCAGATGCAGCAGATCTACGAAACGATTGAATCGGTTGCCAAATCTGATGCGAACGTGCTGATTGTCGGAGAGTCAGGTACGGGCAAGGAACTGATCGCCAACGCCATTCACTACAATTCGCTGCGTTCGAAAAAACCTTTCATCAAGGTAAACTGCGCGGCTTTGCCGAAGGAGCTGATTGAATCCGAGTTGTTCGGCCACACTAAGGGAGCATTCACGGGCGCACATGCGGACAAGGAAGGACTGGTCCAACACGCGGCCGGCGGCTCTCTCATGCTTGATGAAATTGCAGAGATGCCGGTCGAGCTGCAGCCAAAGCTGCTGCGGGTGTTACAGGAACGGAGCTACCGGAAGATTGGCTCCGAGAAAACCTATGCGGTGGACTTTCGCCTGATCACTTCAACGAATCGTCTTCCCGCCGACGCGATTCGCGACGGTCTGCTGCGGGACGATTTGTTCTACCGGATTTCGACAATCACCATTCACGTTCCGCCTCTGCGTGAACGAACCGACGACATTCAATTGCTGACCGATCACTTTCTGAAGATGTACGCTGAAAAATACGAACGCCCGATCACCGGTGTTTCGCAGGCGGCGTACCAGCGTCTTTTCGGACACGCCTGGCCGGGCAACGTGCGCGAACTGCAAAACGTTCTCGAGCGTGCAGTGCTCCTCGCCAAGGGGAACAAGATCGAGCCGGTCGATCTTCCGTTCGACAATGGTTCGGCGCCAGAGGGAACACCGGGCGGCAGCGCCTGGGACGTCCCCCCCAACATGACCCTCGAAGATATCGAGAAACTGGTAATCGAGAAGACCCTGCAACGAACTGGTGGCAACAAACAGGCGGCGGCGAATCTGCTGGGTATCTATCGCCCACGTCTCTATAGCAAGATCCGAAAATACAACATTGACGTTCCGGCCCTGGTTTCAGCCTAGTAGGACAGGCATTCCTGCCTGTCTCTTTCGATGTGATTACCCGGTAGAAACAAGAAGACAGGCAGGAATGCCACTATGGGCTGATCAAATTGAAGAGCTTCTCGGCCAGGTCTGCATCGATGGCCTTCAGGATGTTGTACTGGACCAGAGCCGCTTCGCGATCGCCCAGGGCGAGATATCCCAACCCCAGATTGTAATACGCAGTTCCGAAATCGGGCTTCAGGCGAGTGGCCTGCTTGAAAGCCTCAATTCCCTCTTCAACTTTATTCAATTTCAGATACGTCTCACCGAGATAGTTGCTGGCCTTTGCCTCGCCGGGTCTTAGCATTCGCAACTGATCGAAAGCGCCGGCAGCTTCCTTGAAACGGCCGAGACGAAAATACGCCAGGCCCAGCCTTTCGTACGCCCCGGCATGATCGGGACTGAGGTTGATGGCTTTGCGATAAGAAAGAATCTCGTCGTCGGGCTTGTTCCATTTTCCGTACGTCAGACCCATCGCAAACTGGACGTCAGCATTGTACGGATCGAGCCGCAGCGCCTGTTTATAAGCATTGATGGCATCCTGATACTGACCCAAACGTGAATAGGCGTGGCCCATATTCACATAAGGCTCCGGCCAATCAGGACGAAGGCGAATTACCTGGCGCGAAGCTCGCAGAGCTTCGTTGTGCCGGCCGAGCATACCGTTGCAGTAGCTGGTCTGATACCACGCTTCGGCATAGTCGGGATCCGTGTCGACTGCCCTTTCAAAAAGAGGGAGCGCTTTGGCCCAGTCGTCATGGGATAGGAAACCCAGACCCTGCGCATAGAAATGCTCCGCCGCGGCCCGCTTGTTTCTTCTCGACGAGACCACTAAATCGGAGAATGACGTCAGCGTTCCCGCCTGAAGTTGGGCCACGCGTTCGGACGGCACGGCGAAGTTCAGGCTTTGCCCGTCGGTCAACTGTAATGTGGCCACGCCCACGAGTTGTCCTGCCATATTTACGACTGGACTGCCACTCGATCCCGGCGAGATTGGCGCGGTGATTTGGATGATGCGGCCATAGTTTGAAATATCACGCACCGCCGAGACAATGCCGTTGGACACGCTTCCTTCAAAGCCGAAAGGATTACCGATGACAACGATGCTTTCGCCTTCCTGCGGCGAGGTGCGCACGACCATCAGAGGGCTGACCAGCGCCGCCGGGACTTCGACCTGCAAGAGAGCGATGTCCCCTTCGCCATCGACCGCCAGTACGCCCTTCACCGGGTAGGTGTTGCCGTTGCTAAGATGGATTTCCGCTTTGTAGGCGCCTTCAATCACATGGCGGTTGGTCACCACGCGATTTGTCGCTATGAAGAAGCCACTGCCGCGGGCCAGCTTTTCGCCCCGGGCATTAAAAGTCTCAATCGCTACCGCAGACGGTTTGATCCGGCGGACCAGGTCGGGCAGCGACTCCTGCGCAACCAGCGAAGATGTTAGGGAAAGGATAAGGAGAAATAAAAACCAGATGAATTTCATTGATAGCAATCAAAGACCGGCCAGCGCCAGTTCATGTACTCGACCTGCGACTTCATTAAGCTTTATGTCCTGACTCTGTTGTGTGCTGCGATCAAAGAGCTCGACCATCCCATCGGATATCTTCTTGCCGACAGTAACGCGATAAGGAATCCCAATCAGGTCCGCATCTTTGAACTTCACCCCGGCCCGCTCGTCGCGATCGTCAAGCAACACATCCAGGCCGCCCTTCTGCAAGTCCTT
>JBDUCF010000119.1:0-7556 GCA_040003545.1 Pyrinomonadaceae bacterium
CGCTTGTTATCATCACACTGTAGGTGCCGTTAGAGAGCAACTGCGTGCGCGGCGTTGGTAGATGCGGGGTGTCGTAGACGCGAGTAACCAGGCCGGTCAGGGTGCGCACCACCCGGCCGGTCAAAACTTCTTCGGCGCGCGGATGAGCGGCGGTGACACCGCGGGGAATACGTTCCTGCAGCAGCAATTCCGTCGCTTGGACTAAAGGCTCGGCGTGGAACCGTTGCGGCATAATTCTGTGGTTGATGAGATTGTCGAGCGCCAGCAGTCCCATTCCCTGGTGGTGGGCCATGAAAGTGCGAATCAGCACGTGCTTCTGGCCTTGCGGCAGGCGCTCAGGCGTGTAGTCAATCGCTTCGTAGAAACCATAACGGGCCAACGCTCCTTCCTGCTCCAGCAGCCGCATGTTTTCGATTGCTTCGCGGGGACGTACCGCGGTGGCCAGCAGCGTCGAGTATGGCGAAACGACCAGGTTTTCGATCAGACCACGTTTCAAGCCCAGCCCGGGCACGCCGAATGGTCCATACTGATAGTTCAGTTGCAGATCGCGAACATTGTAGGCGGATTCAGAAATGCCCCACGGCACACCCCGTTCGTGTCCGTATTCCACCTGGCGAGCGGCGACCGCATCATACGTCTGGCCCAACAGCGTGTCGTCATAGTCGCGCATGACCAGCAGAGGCATCAGATACTCGAACATCGTGCCGGTCCAGGAGATCAAAGCGCGGCTGCCATCAACCGACGTGAGCTGGCGGCCCAGGCGGAACCAGTGCTCCTGCGGCACGTCGCCTTTGGCGATGGCAAGGAAACTTGCCAACCGCGCTTCTGAAGCAAGCAGGTCGTAGTAAGAATTGTCATGCCGTCCTTCGGTAACGTTGTAGCCGATTACGAAGACCTTACGTTCCTCATCCAGCAGGAAACGGAAATCCATTTCGGCAAAAGTGTGATCGCAGGTATTCGCGAGCTTTGCCAGGCGCGATGAAAAGGTCTTCGCCGCTTCCGCTGATTGTTCGATTACGCCGGTCAAGACTCCCAAACCATTAAGCGCCGCATCACGCTCCGCGGTGGTCCTGGGCAGGCATTGTTCAAGTTGAGCGCGCAGCGCGGCCATTCTCACCAAAGCGCGATCACAAACTTCGGTAATCTGCGAAACACTGGGCACGCTCTTCAAGGCGTGATGGATCTCTTCCCATTCGGCAGCCACCTCCGGTCCGCAGCCACTGATTATCGGGCCCAGATGCGCGGTCAGGGCGGCGCCCCACGGCACCAGCAAATCAAAGTCCCGCCGATAAGCCCTGGTCTGGTGAATCAGCGAGCCTATCCACGAACGTAGCTCCATGAAAGCTTCGTTCCCGTGCTCGTACGACAGTGCGCCTACTATGTCATCAACTACGCCCGCTCGCTGGGCCATCGATTCAAAGAGTTCAGCCCATGCGCCCAGCGTCTCCGGCGGCCCGGCTGAAACCAGGGTTGCGCAGGCTTCGATCTCGTCCCGCAATTGTTTCGTGGTCACCACGTCGGTGCGCTGCCGCACAGCGCCCAGACGCCCGGCTTCTTCCTTCAGGCAGGAGATCGTATCTGCCAGACCCAGAATGGCGTGCTGATCGAATAACGGCGCGTCAGGCAACTCGACGCAAGCTTGCTTCAAGGCAATCAAGTGGCCCGCGAGGTTGCCACTATCTACTGTGGAAATGTATTGCGGCGACAGCGGCTCCAGGGTGCGCGTTTCGTACCAGTTGAAGTAATGGCCGCGAAACGTGCGCAGTTGAGTAAGGGTGGCGAACGTCATTTCCAGACGCTCTACCAACTCCACCTCGCTGACGTAGCCGAAATCGTAGGCGGCAACCGTAGAAAGCAACAGTAACCCCACGTTCGTCGGCGAAGTCCGATGGGCAATCACCGGTTGCGGGTCTTCCTGATAATTATCAGGCGGCAGCCAGTGATCGTCATCGCCTACGAACGTTTCAAAAAACCGCCAGGTGCGGCGAGCGACCAGCCGCGCCCTACGGAGGTCTTTGGGATTCAGCTCGCGCCGCTTCGGCTGAAGATGACGACTGGTCCAGAACGCGATCAATGGCGATAGAGCCCAGGCCAGCAGAAAAGGCGCGGCCAGGGGAAGCGACTTGGGCCTGGAGAAAATCAGGAGCAAGGCGCCAACGATGGTTATCAGTTCCGTCGGCCACATCAGGCGCACGAAATCTGCGACGTTATGTTTGCTCTGCCGCTCGGCCTGCGCCGCAGTGGTCCATTCAAGCAGACGCCGCCCGGAAATCAGTTTCCGATAAATGGTCCGTGCGATTGCGTCGGCCATTAGCCCAGCCTGATGAGCGACAAACGAAATGCTCAGCGCTACCTGGCCGGTATGCGTGCGCACATCTCCCCACACACTCCAGAAGTGGCTGGTCCAGGCGATGCCCCGTGGATGCAGCAGCAGCCCGGTTGTCACATGAGCGTAGATAGGAAAGGCCAGTACAAGTACGGCAAAGAGAGTCCACCATGACCCGCGCCCGGGCAGCACTGTCCATCCCGCGAGCAGCAGGAGTACCATTGCCGGCGCCAGCAAACTGCGCCTCAAGTTGTCAAAGATCTTCCACCGGGCAATCAGTGATATCCGGTTTGGCACCTTTTGTCCGCGAGCGTCCCTGACGCGCGGCAGAAGGTGACTGGCGATTTGCCAATCACCGCGAGTCCAGCGATGTTGTCGCAACGCATAGGCATCGTAATGGGCCGGGTAGTCGTCGAGAAATTCGACGTCGGTGACCAGCGCAGCGCGGGCAAAGATCGATTCAAAAAGGTCGTGACTCAAAAGCGAATTCTCGGGAACGCGATCGGCAAGAGCGGCTTCGAACGCGTCCACATCGTAGAGACCCTTTCCCGTGTAGCTGCCTTCGCCGAAAAGATCCTGATAAACGTCCGACGCTGCCGTAGTGTAGGGATCTATTCCCGTGTTGCCGGAGAAGGTGCGTGCGAATCGCGAGCGCGAAGCGCTTTCGAGGGACATGCTGACGCGAGGTTGCAGTATTCCGTAGCCGCGCGTGACCCGGCCCACCTGCGAATCAAATCGAGGACGATTGAGCGGATGAATCGCTTTGCCTACCAGTCTGCGGGCAGCATCGCGTGGCAGTTGTGTGTCCGAATCCAGGGTGATGACGTAGCGAATCTCGGCCAGCGACAAGGGTTGGGCCGTCGCCACCATGTAGCTGGTATCGCGTGCGCCGCGCAGCAGCCGATTGAATTCGTGAACCTTTCCCCGCTTGCGTTCCCAGCCCAGCCATTTCCCCTCGCTCTGGTTCCAGAGCCGCCGGCGATGAAACAAATGGAAGCGTGCGTCCGCACTGTGGGTATATTTGTGGTTCAGTGCCTCGATTCCGTTGAGGGCGGCTTCAAGAATGGTCGCATCCTCCGGCATCTCTTCGGCCGCTGCGTCGGCGAAGTCTCCCAGGAGAGCGAAATAAATGCCCTCGTCGCGATTGGCGAGGAAATGGATCTCCAGCTTGTCGATCAATTCCTGCGCGGTCGCCTCGCTATCAATGATCGCCGGCACTACGACCATCGTGCGCGCTTCCGGGGGGATGCCTCGCAACGTGTCGATCATCGGCAGCAGCCGCGGCTCGAACGTGTGCGTGAGGTCCCAGTTCAAAACGCTAAGCGCCAAATCGCTCGCGGGAATCAGACCCAAAAGGGCGACCGCAACCACCAAAGGCCAACTGCCGCCCGCGCGCGCCGAGCCTATGACCAGCAGTGCCAGGATGATTCCCGTAAGGAAAACTACCAGTCCCAGATAAATGCCTGTGGGATGTCTTAGAATTAAACGCCTGAGTCGCTCCGCAATGGGTGGCCGGTAAGCAAAAGCCTTTTCCAACTGCTGCCGGCCCTCGTCAATGAGAAAGTATCCGACGTGTGCGACCGACTCGTCAGTGGCATGGACCTTGTGTGCCTCGCGGGCCAGCTCCACGGTGGCGCGCGCAATCTCCAGTTCACTTGTGCTGGTTCGCTTGCTGATGCGTTCAATGACGTGGCGATAGCGGTCGCGGGTGGCAAAATCCATGCGGGCGTAAACTCCCGCCGGATCCTTTGAGAGCAGGGGATCGATGAGGCTGACTTTTTCGAAGAACTCTTTCCAGTCGAGCGTGGAAAGCAGCCGCATGCTGGTAATGATGTTGCCGACAGTGATCTGGGCGGCTGCCTGACGTTGGTGTTCTGTTTGCACGACCTGCTCGGTATTCAATCCCTGACGAGCAAGGTTCTGCTCCAGCCAATCGAAAACCGGCATCACCGCGGGATCCTGCTCGCGCAAGCGCTGGGTTAACTGAACCACAAAGGCCCGGCGGATACGCCCACGTTTCATCAAACGCTCGGTAAGCAGCGGCACCAGCTCGGCAGGTTGACGGTGGGCCACGTCCAGCAAACGATCCGCCAGTTTGTCAGCCTCCTCGCGCTCGACACGCGACGAGACAATGCGCGTCGCCAGTCGGCGGAGGTTTTCCACCAGAGCCAGTCTAAGCGTGATGGGAACTGCCCAGAGCTCGCCGATCGAAAGCGGCGAAACTTTTTGGTAGGCGTTAATGAATCGGCGCAGCGTTTCCGTATCAAGGCGGCTGTCCGTATGAGCGATCAGGGCGAGCGCAAAAGCATAAATTCGTGGATAGTCTTTTAACTCACCTTCCGCAAGTTTGGGCAACTCGCGGTAATAACCCTTCGGCAGGTCCTCGCGAATCTCGCGCACCTGTTCTTCCACGATATGAAAGTTGTCAACCAGCCACTCGGCGGCCGGTGAGATGGTGCGTTCACTGCGAATGGCTTCGGCCAGGGCGCGATAGGCGGCGAGAAGTTTCCGCCCATTCTCCTCCAGGCGCGGTAACAGCAAACGAGAACGACGCGCTTTGGCGGCAATCTTATGTTCACCGGCAAGCACAGCCGCAAATTGCTCGAGCCTTTCGACGCTGTAAAGCTCTTCGCGAATGGGATCCTCGCCCCGGGCGTCAGGCGGACGCTGGAGTTTTTGGAACAACGATGGAAAGAGTTCACCCATGAGCTGAGCCTAACAGTGGGGGATTCCGGATGTGAAAAGAAAACTGATCCCGCGTAGGATAGCATGACTAACTGAACCCCATTCAACGCGGACCGGTGACAGTTGCCGATGATCGATTACCAAGCACGATGTTGGTTCCAGCCGCGCCTTGCCAGCCGAGATTCACGCTCCGCAATTGACTGACAGCCACCCTTCAATTTGCTTGATGAAGCGTTCACACTGAACGGCCCTTTCTGCCCAAAGTTTTCGCTTCATTGCAAGCAAAGGACTTAGGTTGAAGCAGCGACTGGAACAGCGTGGAATAATGATTGCCAAATAATTAATTAGAGAAGTGGGTCATGGTCTCGCCGCCCCCACAATTAGCCAATGAACCAATCACGTAAGAGCGAAATCTACACATGGCTGGTGGTTGCCGCCGGTGCGTTGGCCATCGGTTTCTCTGCTTATCGCTTACCGGTCGCGAGACTGGATTCGCGCTTCCTGCTCCTGGCGCTGGTGACGTTGGGCCTGGGCTCGCGCATCACAATGCAGATTCCGCGTGTCAACGCGCGTATTTCCCTTTCCGACACTTTCATCTTCCTGACGATCCTGCTCTTTGGCGGTGAAGCCGCAATTCTCCTGGCCGCGTCCGAAGCACTTTGCGGATCTCTTGGTTTTGCTAAGAAACGAACTACGGTGCTTTTCAACACCAGCGTGATGGCCTGCTCGACTTTCATGACAGTCTGGGTGTTGCGATTCGGGTTTGGAACTCTGTTCAACTGGGCGGGAGAATACTCGGCTCTCTATATCCTGGCGCTGTGTGTGATGGCGCTGGTGCAATATGGCGCCAACTCCACTCTGGTGGCGGTGGGCTCAGCGCTGAACAAGGAAGAATCCATATGGCTCAGTTGGCGGAATAACTTTCTCTGGACCTCGCTCACGTTTTTCGCCGGCGCCTCCGCGGCGGGAATCATAGCGAGACTGATTGATGAAGTAGGCTTTTATGCCTTGATAGCTGCGACTCCGATAATCGCAATCGTCTATTTCACTTATTGGACCTACCTGAAGAATATTGAAGCTGCGGCAGCGCAGGCAGAGCAGGCAAAAGCCCACGTCGAAGAATTGAACCGTCACATCGCTGAGCAGGAGCGGATCAGCAAAGCTCTCCAGGAAACAGAAGAGCACTTTCGCAACGCTTTTGATTACGCGGCGATCGGGATGGCCCTCGTTTCATTGCAGGGCCAATGGCTGCGCGTTAATCGTTCTCTCGGGGGGATCGTCGGATACACCGAAGAAGAATTGCTTGCTTCTAATTTCCAGGTGATAACTCACGACGATGATCTCGCGAATGAACTGGCGAATCTGTACCGTCTGGTCCAGGGCGGCGAGCTTACCTGCCAGATGGAGAAACGGTATCTGCACAAAGAGGGAAATATTGTCTGGGCGCTGAACAGCGTTTCTCTGGTGCGCGATAACCAGGACAACCCGATGCATTTCATTTTTCAGATTCAGGACATCACCGAACGCAAGCGCGCGGAAGCGGCGCTGCAAAGCGTTTCGTTGGTTGACGAGCTGACCGGACTCTACAATCGTCGTGGCTTTATGGCAGTGGCTGAGCAGTACATCGCCGGCGTCCACCGCAGCGGTAAAGGACTGATCGTTTTATATGCCGACCTCGACGGGTTGAAGCAGATTAATGACACGCTGGGTCATATGGAAGGTGACCGCGCCATTATGAAAACGGCGGAGATTCTCAAAGACACATTTCGCGCTGCCGACATCATAGCCCGTCTCGGGGGCGATGAGTTCACCGTACTGGCGACGGTGGCTCAAGACGAGAATGCTGACATCCTTGTTGCCCGGCTGCATGACAAGCTGGGCAAATACAACGCTCTGGGAATGTTTGCCTACGATCTTTCAATAAGCATTGGAGTGGCGCGTTTTGATCCTCAGGAGACGCGCTCCATAGAGGAACTGCTGGTCCTTGCTGATGAGGCAATGTATCAGGACAAGCGCAACAAGAAGCTGAATCCGCCAAAGACAAACAGAAGCCTTGAGGCCGACCATAGCATCAACGAGGCCGTTGCCTAGTGCGGCAAATATAAGCCTCCGGCAAAAAATAATTAGAGGCTAGTAGGGAATTTTCGGGGCCAGATGAATCGGCGGCAGACCAAAAGGTTTGCCGCTTTGATTTTGTCCGGCAGTGTGCGTTGGAATAAATCGCGAGACCGCACTAACAGCGCCAACGGCGCGAAATGTAAAAGCCTGGGCCAACGGCCCAGGAATAGTTCGTTGAGAATTCCAAGGGCTGAAGGCCCGAAATAGGGATATCCGTTCTCTTATTATTTCGCGCCTTCAGCGCTCAATGGTTTTAGGAAATGTCTATCTTTCCTGGGGCGATGCCCCAGGCTTTTTCATTTCGGGCCTTTGGCCCTTAACTTTGCTCCACGCGAGTTCTCGTTCGGCCAAATGCCTAACTGCAGTACTTGCTCCCCGATTCAGTTCTCAAGCTGCGCAACCGTGGTCTACAATGCCCCTCTTTGCA
>JBDUCF010000120.1:0-7548 GCA_040003545.1 Pyrinomonadaceae bacterium
GGCGGTTTAACCAGCGCTATCAAGCAAGTCGGATCGATAGATCAACCGCCCACTACCGCAGGCGGTTCTGACAGGAACATTTTGCGCTACCACAGAAAGCCTATGCACAAGATCAATCTAAGAGAGAAGTTTTCGCTAATAAAAGATCATTGGCAGCCGCATATTGCCGGCGAGCTGAACGGCCAATACGTCAAACTCGGAAAGTTCAAAGGCCCTTTTACCTGGCATCATCACGAGCACGAAGACGAGTTGTTTCTGGTTGTGAAAGGAAGATTTCGGATGGAGTATCGAGAGGCCCCTGTCTCCACTCAGGATGTCGGAGCTGAGCGGACGGCAATTGAAGAGCGGTCAATCTGGCTGGAAGAAGGGGAAATGATCATTGTGCCGCGCGGCGTCGAACACCGTCCGGTTGCCGACGAGGAAGCCCACGTCCTGCTCTTTGAACCGGTATCAACCCTAAACACTGGAAACATTGAAGACGAATTTACCGTAAGGAACTTGCAGAAGGTTTAGTGCTTGTTCTTTGCGAAGCCGAAGCGCCAGGAACGAACGACCCTACGAAATCCTACGAAATAACATTAACGACGGAGGCTTGCATCATGAGAAGAGTCCACCAGTTACTCGTATTCATCGCGCTGGTTCTGCTAACGGCGGTGACCGCGGCCAGTCAAACTGTGCCCAGTTCGCTATCGAATCTTCCCGAAGCGGATACCCTCGTCTACATCAACCCGCAGCGCATCCTCACTGAGGCATTGCCTAAGGTTTTACCGGAGAAGCAGCTGGCGGACATGCGGAGCGGCTTCGAAGCAATGAAGCAGCAGGCGGGCATCGATCCAACAAAGATTGATTACATCGTGATTGCCAATCGCTTCAAGAAACCTACCGCTGACCTGAACTTTCAGCCGGGAGAATTCATGATTGTGATCGGCGGAGATTTCAGTGCTGAGTCACTGGTAACTCTGGCCCGGATGGCTACCGGCGGAAAGCTTCGTGATGAGAAGTACGGTACGAAGACACTTAGCCTGATGACGATCGACGAGATCGCGAAAATGGCGGAGCAGAACCCTATGCTGAAGTCTTTCTCGCAAGTCGGCATCGTGGCCCTCAACGCCAACACCATTGCCGCGGGCAGTCCGGATTACTTAAAAGCCGCTGTTGATGCGGGTGAAGGCAACGGACGCATCAGCTCCGAAGCCTTGAATTCCCTGCTTCGCGATCCGAGCGCATTGATTAGCGTAGCGGGCTCCCCCTGGAATTCGTTCGCCAAGAGCTTTGGCTTGCTGGGGACGGAGAGCAACCCGCGAGCCGCGCGTTGCGAGTCGAAGATGGGCGACTTTTATGGAGCGCTCACGATGGACGCTACCAACTTCAAACTCCGCGGCGCGATGAATGCCGACAATCCTGACACGGCAAAGATTATCAACAACCTGATATCCGGTCTGGTGCATCAGGCGATGAGCGCCATAAAAGATCCGTCGGCCCAGGCTTTGATGAAGGGATTTTCGATCACGCCGCAGGGCGATGAAATTGTGTTGCAGGCTGACTTTCCGCAGCAGATGGTTGGCGACATGGTGCGCCAGCACATGATGCCGAAGAAGCAGGAAGTAATGGGGACAGCGCCGTCGAAGGCTCCGGTGAAGGGCCAGGTCAGGCGACGCGCGCGTAGGACGCACTGAAGCAGCATGGTTGATGAGCCACGCATTCTTTCTTCAACGTGGTCTTGAACACTTTTCTTGGAGGACACTCTTACTTAGAACAGTCTTCTTAGAATACTTGCAGTCAGGAAGAGGGGCTTGCCCCCGCTCTTATGCCCTGAGCTCTGAACTTGAAAGAGAACAGACTTGCGCATCAAGAGCGGGGGCAAGCCCCTCTTCCTGACTGCAGGTTTTCAACCTTGTAGAGTTTTCGGCTTCGCTGAAGGCCTAACAAGCATCGCCGAGGCCGGAGTAAACCAGGCGCCAGCGGCCCTTAACTTTCTTGAAGATCGAGAAGCCGTAGGCATCGAAGCCTCCCTGTGTGGCAAAGACTTCACCCACGCCATCTCCATCCAGATCGAGTTGATCCACGAAATCGATGCCGGAAAGGAAGCCTTCCGCCGGCGGTTGATACGCCTGAAACTTCACGAACTCCCCCCGCATCCCGGTATCCTCTGGTCTGGCGATCAAAAATAGATCGCGTTCGAATTTGTTTTTTGCTGCCAGTGTGAAGCTGCCGATTATCTCGTACTTTCCATCACCGTCCAGATCCGTTGCAGTTAGATTCGTCACTTCCATCGAGCGATATAGCGAAGCCGTTACGCCGTGCTGCGTATAGATTTTTTTCACGAGGTCCATGGTGGCGGCGCGTTCACTGTCGGTTGGCGCTCGTCGGGCGCTGGCTGGTTTACCCATCAAGTCCGAACTGGTCGCTAACGCTTTCACCTGGCCGCCGAGATGCGCCGAGGTCGAAGTAGTTACTTCCGCGTGCACGGCGTTGCAGCCTTCACTCCACTTCTTCACGATGACGCTCCCGGCGCTGCCGCCGCCAAACATCAATCGGTATTGCCGCCCCGGGGCAAAGTACTCATCGGCAAACTTCTTCTGCAGATCCTTCTGTTCATCGGTGAAGGGCGCGCGCAGTTGCTTTCCGTCAACGATCACCACCGCATCCATGCTGAAGTCACCGGGCTCGCCAAGGACTGCAAACACTACGGTGACTTGGTTCCGTTGTGGGTCGACAGCCATGCTTGCCGCAGCTTCGGGTCGTGGTGAACAGAAGAAAAACGAAGGGAAGACGGTGGCAAATAGTGCGGCGGCGAGCATCTTCATTGAGATTGATGGGCTTTTCTTGTTCACGAACTGTCTCCTCGGAAGTTTTGTCAAAACTCAGTCTTAGTGCCAATTAGCCTTGCGATCTAAACGCAGAGGATCGCAGAGGCCTACGCAAAGGCGCGTCCTTTGCGTTCAAAGTTTTCATGTCTTCATAACCGCTAAGCATAGGAAGCAGCTCCAAGCAGAAGCCCGCGCGTAAGCAAGGGCTCCCCGTGGAGCACCTAACCGAGCCCTCCCTGACGGTCGGGCTACTGCCCCGATCGCAGCCTTTCGCGGTTGACTGAATCCAACGGCCCTATATCATACCTTCGCAATGACTGAAAACAATGCCGGCGCGATTGATCTTGAGCTGCGCGATTCAATTGCGCGGATCCGCTTTGATCGACCCGAGAAGCTAAACGCACTCTCGCTGAATATGAAAGCGGAGCTCAAGCGTATCCTGAATGAGTTGGCGAGTGACAACAGCCTGCGCGCGGTAATTATCACCGGAGCGGGCGAGCGAGCGTTTTGCGCGGGCACGGACATTGCCGATCTGGCCCATCTCAATGAACAGGGGGCCAAAGACTTCGCGGCACAGGGTCAGCAACTCGGCGATCAGCTCGAGCATTTTCCCGTTCCGGTAATCGCTGCCATCAACGGCATTGCCGCGGGCGGAGGAACTGAGCTGGCGCTCGGCTGTCATCTGCGCATTGCTTCGAAGAACGCGCGCTTCAGTCTGCCAGAATTGAAGTTGGGAATAATTCCCGGGTACGGCGGTACGCAAAGATTGATGCGAGTGGTCGGCGAAGCTCGCGCGTTGGAAATGATGTTAACGGGAGCGACAATCTCCGCGGACGAAGCCGAACGTTACGGACTGGTCAATCACGTGGTTGAGCCTGCCCGGTTAATGAAGGAAGCTGAACTTCTGGCCCACGAGATTGCCAAGCTTGCGCCGCTGGCGATACGAGCCTGTCTGAAAGCTGTTATCGGCGGCAGCGAGTCGAATCTTAAGGAAGGTCTGGCGTACGAACGGGAGCTTTTTGGAGCGCTGTTCGCCACTGAGGACGTTCGCGAAGGCACCAGTGCTTTTCTGGAAAAGCGCACGCCTGTGTTCAAGGGCAAGTGAGCACGCAGAACATGCGGCCCGATCCACGAAGAGACACCAAGTAACACGAAATCGCACTAAACGCGTTCTTTTTTCGTGTGACTTGGTGTTACTTCGTGTGACTTCGTGGATCGTGTGCCGTTTTCAGCATCCCCCTTGCTTGTCTCGGCTCATTGCGTTCACCTATACTGCGGATGGTCTAACTTTACTTCAGATTCCAGTGGTCCACGGTCTCTGTGCAGCCCAAAACCTATCAAGGCGCGTTGAACGGCAAAGGCTTTCGCTTTGCAATTGTCGCCAGTCGCTGGAATGATTTTCTAACCTCGCGACTGGTTGAAGGCGCGCTCGATGCTTTGGACCGTCTGGGCGCCGCCGAAAAATCGGTGGCGGTTTATCGGGTGCCGGGCGCTTTCGAGATTCCGCTGACCGCAATGAAAGTTGCCCGTACGGGTAAGTTCGATGCGGTCATCTGCCTGGGTACCATTATCCGCGGCCAGACTCCGCATTTCGAATACATCGCCAGCGAAGTCGCGCGCGGTATTGGCCAGGCGGGAATGGAAACGGGGGTGCCGGTATTGTTCGGCATTGTCACCGCGGACACACTGGAGCAGGCAATCGATCGAGCGGGAGTAAAGTTGGGAAATAAAGGGTTCGAAGCTGCTACCGCGGCTGTCGAGCTGGCAAATCTTTACCGGGAAGGTCTTAAAGGATGAAGGATGAAGGATGAAAAGCAGGATGTTTGCTCAGCAGCTCCATCCTTTATCCTTCCGCCTTCATTTTTGATTTGATATGGGTTCGCGGCGTAAGGCGCGTGAATGTGCCTTGCAAATGCTCTTTGCGGCTGACGTTTCGGAGGCGCGGGCGGATGAACTTGTGCGCACCTACTGGGCTGAACTTTGCGATAACGAGATGGAAGATTCGGCCCGTGAGTTTGCCACTCGTTTGGCCACCGGTACTCTGGCGAACCGGGCCCAACTGGACGAGCGCATTCGTTCGCGCGCTGAGCACTGGCGAATCGCGCGCATGGCAATCGTCGATCGCAATGTGCTGCGACTGGCTGTTTACGAGTTCCTGCACGAACCTACTCCTCGCACCGTTACCATCAACGAGGCCCTGGAAATTGCCCGCCGGTTTTCCACTTACGAAGCAACCCAATTCATCAACGGCATCCTTGATGCCATCAAGCGTGATCTCGATGAAGAATTTCCCCAAGCGCAAACTGTCGCCGACCCCGAAGAGATGGAAGAAGATGACGACGATAGTGCGGAGCCGGTAATGCCCGAACTGTAAACAGCGTTTGGGCACGCTTCCCAAATGAACGAGTTGCAGCACCAGTTTGTTATCGATGCCGAGGAGCTGGTCGAAAACCTTTTTCGGGCTCTGCAGCAACTGCGCGCGCGCCAACCGGTCGGCCGCTTTCGTCGCCAGCTGACGGGACAGATATTTCGCCAGGTGCACACGCTTAAAGGCGCAGCCGGCGCCGCTGAGAAGGAATCGATTAGCCGCCTCGCGCATGAGTTTGAAAGTGTTCTCCACGGCGTGCGGCTGGGGCGGATCGGAATTGACGATGCCGTGCTCGACACCTTTGAAGATGCCGCGCACGCAATCTCAGAAATGCTTCATACTCCCGACCACGGAGAGGCGGCCTCAGCCTCGGGAGCATTGCTCGACCGCCTGCGAAAGATAGCAGCTTCCGGCACGCCTGAAGGCTTGCGGCCAATAATCTATTCGCGCCCGCTGCTCCCTCCGGACATGGCCCGCTCGCTCAGCGAATACGACGAGCATCATCTGCGCGAAGCAGTGGAGGAAGGGGCGCGCGTCTTTATCGTCTCCACTGATTTTCCCCTCACCACATTCGATGAAGAGTTTCGAGATCTAAGCGAGCAGTTAGCTGCTAACGGGGAAGTTCTGGCGACTATTCCAGCTACGCAAAGTGCCAGTCAGGGAAAGATTAATTTTCGGATACTTTACGCGACCACCCTGGACGCGCAAGGAATCCTGGCCCAAATGGGTTCGCCGGACGACGTCACGATCGCTGAGATGCCATTTAAGCGCAGCGGTGACGCGATCGATTTGGCGGAGCAATCTGCGACCTCCTTGCCGCGCATTGCCGGGACCCTGGAAATTACCCCGTCAGCCGCCGGCAACGTGCGTGTGAACCTCGCCGAGCTGGACGATTTGATCGCCAGGGCGAATGAGCTGTTCAGGGATACAACAAACGCGCTTGAGTTGGCTGCCGCCAAATCCGGGGTTGGGGCAAATTTGACGGAAGCTGAATCTGGTCTGGGGCGCATTCAACAGCAATTTCTCGAACTGGAAGATCGCCTAATCAAATTACGCATGGTGCCGTTGGCCCAAACCTTCGAGCGCGCCGCGCGTGCGGGTCGGGTCGCGGCCCGGGCCACCGGCAAATTGGTGACCTTCGAGATATCCGGCGGCGAAGTTTCCATCGACAAGTCGCTCGCCGATGCGATCGCTGATCCCCTGATGCATCTGGTCCGGAACGCCGTCGATCACGGCATCGAGCTGCCGGATCAACGCGCTGCGGCGGGGAAGAACAATCGCGGGTGCGTGCGTTTGGGCGCGACCGCCGAAAGTAACCGCATTGAACTTTACGTCGAAGATGATGGCCGCGGCGTCGACTCTGAGGAAGTCGCTCGGGCAGCCGCAGAGCGCGAGATAGTCGCAGATCCCTCGGGGGTAACAATGGAGCAATGCCTCCGTTTGATTTTCCGGCCGGGCTTTTCCACCAGTCCTGCGGTTTCGCATACTTCGGGGAGAGGTATTGGGCTGGAAATAGTCGACCGGGCAATGGAAGAAGTAGGCGGGGAAGTGCACGTGCGCACCGAGCCTGGCCAGGGAAGTACGTTTCAGATGATCTTGCCGGCCACCCTGGCGCTGGTCACTTCGGTTCTGGTGCGCGCGGGAATGAATATGTACTGCATCGATGCCCGGCACGTGGTGGATATGGGCGTGCTGGAAACTAAAGGAATGACAGCGGGTGAAAAGATTGTGTGGCGCGACAAGGACGTGCCGCTGGTAAGTCTGTCTGAATTGCTCGGCCACATGAATGGCGCGAGTGATGGGATTGAGGGTGCGCCGATGAGCTTCCTGGTTATTCGCTTGCCTTCACCTGGCGAAGTTGCCGTACCAGGCAAGAGGAACACCGATCAATCAGCCAACGAGCACCTGTCCCTGGCAGTGAATACTATTGAGGGCAAGCACCAGGCCCTGGTACGCAGTCTCGGTCGACATGCTGCCCGCTGGCGTGGCGTCGCGGGAGCCACGGAATTGCGCGATGGAACTGTAGCGCTGGTACTCGATCTGGCGCAGTTGCTGGAAGCATTTAGCGAAACAGAAACCCGTCAATGAAGTCAGGGCGCAAGTGGGGCTTTGCACAAAAAGTCCTGCAACCAGTCCGCGAAGCGGACGAGTGACAATAGCCCAGCAGTTGACTGCTGGGATCAGCAACGAGCGGAAATCCAGTCCGTGAAGCGGACGACTGACTAGTAGATGCATGATAGCAACTCATTTCAGTCGTCCGTTTCCCGGACTTTGTCGCATGCCTTCCTGTTTTCCCAGCGATGAATCGCTGGGCTATTCTCGGTCGTCCGCTATCGCGGACTGAGGCAGAGGCACTTTTTTGTGCAAAGC
>JBDUCF010000121.1:0-7503 GCA_040003545.1 Pyrinomonadaceae bacterium
CCCGCGCTCCTGGATCCAGTTCGCGAAATCTTCCTGTCCCAGCTTGTTGGGAACGTTGAGCAGCGGATGCTGCGGCTCGAGGAAAGTTATCGGCGCGGTCTCATCGGTGATGCGCTCGTTGGCCAGGATTAGTGTGTAAGGAGCTAGCTGCGGCCGTTTGCGCCGCTCGTCGGGATTCCACTCGTTCGACTTGTGATAGAAGACGATCAGCGTCCCGCCATCTTTCGCGTAATCCAAAAGCTTCTGATTGGCTGCGACTAATTCCGGCTGTGATTCATAAACACGATTGTCTACGATGATAGTGCTGTACTTCTGCAAGTCGGCCGTATTCACTTCGTCAACGCTCAACTCTTTCGATTCGACTCCGAGCGAGTTAAGTGCATTTGGCAGGCTGTAGTCAAAACCGCGGACGTATCCGACGCGGAGGTTCGGAGCGACGCGCGCGTCTGCCCAAACGACGTGTACTCGTCCGGTTGTGACAGCTTCTGCTGAACCACTTCTCAACAACGTGAAGGAGATCAGATCGGGAATCGGATGCACAGCGCTTTCCGCGAAGTCGATAACAGAAAATGAACCTTGAGCGCGCACTTTCAGACTGGAGTCCTGAGCTCTTTCAAGCTTAACCACGCGGCGTGGGGCGGATTTGTCCCTCAGGTCGCCAGCAATTAGTTCACCAGAAAACGCCGAGTCCCGATGGTTGATGAGCCCAATCTTGAAAGGAGTTATTTGTGAGCCAGTCTTTAGGATCAGACCGGAACTGCCAGGTGGTTCTGCGATAGTCGGGGTAACTACGAATGGCGCTGGACTGATGTCGACGATTTCGACTGGCGGCGTAACATCGTAAAGTCTCTGCACGATTAGCGGAAACTTTAGGCCCTTCAATTCAACGAACACCGCGGCAACAACCGGCATTCCTGCAAATTCTTTATCGTACAGGTGCGCTGCATGAGGTACTGTTAACCCAGCTTTCTCGGACAACTTGTAGGTCATGGGAATTTGTAAAGTTTCCCCGGACGGTACGGCGGAGTTGACAGGGTGTTTCGCAGAAAGCACTACGTTGCCTTTTTCATCCGCGCCGACGCCCGATGCGATCAAGCCTACTCGAATTGGGTTCTCACCACCGTTAGTTATTGCTAGTTCGAACGATTCGGTTTCTCCTGGAATCAGAGCGCTGTTGGCAGCCGTCACTCGAGCCGACACCCCGCTCGCGATCGCAAGCGATTTATTAAGCCTCACGAGCATTCGCGCACGACGCGGCTCGGCTAGCACATCCTTCAAACTACTGCCACTTGCTTCCTTGCCAAAAACCTTCTGCCGGCTTGCGGCGACTAGAGCGTCGATCACTCTTCCATGTTGATCGACAAAGTCAGTCAGAGGTTTACCGTCGATTGTTGGTGGTGAGAGTTGCTTCGCATCTTCGGTCAATGCCAGGCGATCGAGAAAATTATGCGAGTCTTTGCTTAACGCCTCGGCACCTTTCGCCTCCCGCGCGAGGCGATAACGAATCAGTGGTAAGCGGCCATCTGATGAATTTGTGAAGCGAGCGGCCATTTGCGCGACGGTCCGGGGCCACGGACCCTGCGTTGCGTGTTTCTGCAAAGCCTCCAGTGCCTCTTCCGCATACAGTTTGCCGCGAATGGGATCAAGTTCGTTCGGATCGATGGTCACCAACGGCGCGGTATCGACTTGCGCTTGATTGGATCTTCCGGCGCGCACGAAAAGCCTCTGCACCTGCCAGACAGTTACCCCGTCTTTCAATTGTTCAGGAAAGCGTTTCGCATCGGCAGCGGCGTCAAACGCTTCCAACTCGAGGCGGGCGGTGGCCTGGTGGTGACCATGGTCATTGTTGGTCACCGAGTGGTTCGTAATGATTACATCGGGACGAAGCTTTCTAATCTGCAAAACCATGCGGCGCAAAGCTTCGTCGTGCCCCCAGACGCGAAATGCTTCATCAGCAGATTTGGAAAAACCGAAATCCTTCAAGCCTAGAAAATGTGGTTCTGAGCCCTGAATCTCGGCTGCGGCCATCGTCTCGCGCGCGCGAATCGCGCCCAGTTCCTCGTAAAGCTCCGGCCCAATAGCGTTCTGTCCACCCTCACCAAACGTCGAGAAAAGACTGACAGTGTGCGCCCCGTATTTGCGACGCATCACGATCAACGAAGTGCCATCTTCATCGTCCGGATGTGCGGCCACACACATGACCGTAAAGGGGTTGGTGAGATCGAGCAGAGCCTGGTAGAGGTCAGCCTTTTCGATGGCCGAGGCTGGAACCTTTGCGGTTGCAGCCGGAGAAAGGTCCTGGCTATGCTCTACGGAAAGAACTTGAGGCGCGACTTTTAATGCAAAGGATGGCGCAAACGGCAGCGCGGCTACCAGCGCTACCACTAAAAGCGCAGGAAGGATTGTAACGAGCCATCGCCTGGAGTTGTTTTTCACCTTGTTCATAGTTAATGCCCGATCTCGTAACCCTCAGGATCAGCCCGTCCGTAGCCCGAAGGGCTGTTAGATAGTAGCCGGTGGTCGAAGCGGAGCGTAGACCACCGGTAAGTAATTGGAAAAGACTCAGCACCCTGGAGGAGTGCCAGAAAAGCGGTGCACCCCTCCGAGGTGCAAACGATCTTCTACCGCTAACCGGTGGTCTACGTTTCGCTTTGACCACCGGCTACTTTCCCGCAACCCTCCGGGTTGCCTTCACGCCGGAGACGAATGGCCAACTCCAGAGTCGCCTAGCTCATTGTCCCCGCGGGCCGCGCCATAAACGCGGCAATCGGCATCACGCGCGTAGCCGCTCCAAACGCGTCGCGACTATCATAACTAATCCAATTATCAACATCAGAACCACCCCATACGCGGCCGCCGTTCCCAAATTGAAGTCGCGTAGTTCGGACGCAATCGCTATCGAGATTGGCCGATTCGTTGGGACAAAGACGATCACCGAAGCAACATATTCTCCCAACGCGATCACAAATGCCAGCAGAGTACCCGCGATAGCACCCGGCCATACGAGTGGCAGGGTCACACGCGTGAATTTTTGCCACCAGCGCGCCCCCAAACTGCTGGCGGCTTCCTCCAGTGCAGCATCGATTTGTTCCATACTCGCCTGCACCGCGCGTACGACCAAAGGCATGAATCGCAGGAAGTAAACAACGGGCAGAATCCAGAACGTCCCTACCAGTATGAAAGAACCCAATAATGGCGACGGGCGTCCGTAGGCTTCGGCCAGAGAAACTGCAACCACCGTCCCCGGCAGCGCCCAGGGCACCAGTATCAACCACGAAATCACCCGCTTCCAGTGGCGCCTGCCTTTCCTTGTAACCAATGCGGCAACACAAAAGCTCCACAGCATTGCGGCGGTAGCGGCCATGGCCGACATCGATAAGCTGTTAAGAAAAACTTCATTAGCGCGTGAATCGGAAAATATCTTTGTGTAGTTAGCGAGGGTATAGGCCGACGGCAATGTTTGCGTGGTCCAACTTCCTTCACGCGCCAGGCTGACGAGAACGAGCGTGGCGACCGGCAGCACAAGTAACAGAGAAAAAACCACTCCGCAGGCGATTGCGACCACGCGAGACTTGCCACTCCGGATGGCCGTTCGTTTCTTAGTCGAACCCTTGAGTGCGGCCGCGGCAAATTTTCGGGTTCCTTCGTATCGCTGAAAGAAGATCAGGGCGCTCAGGGAAATTACCGCCAGGATAACTGTTTCGGTTAGGGCCAGAGTGAGATCACCACGCTGCCGTGCCGTGTAGATCTCGAGCGTAAGAACGCGCACATTGCCGCCAAAGAGAAGCGGCGCACTGAAAGAAGCCATCGAAGTCATGAAGGTAAGCAACGCCGCGGCGATTAATGACGGCGTCAGTTGCGGCAGGATTATTCGGGCAAGTACGCGCGTGGGGCCGGCGCCCAAACTTCTGCCGGCTTCCGCCAGCGCCGCATCTATACGGGTAAGACCGGCGCCTGTCAGAATATAGAAGAACGGATACATCGTGTAAGTATGAAAGAGCAATAAAGCCGACCAGCCTCGCAGTGACCAGGGTGACCTTTCGAGATGGAACGCCGATTGGGCCAGCCGCGCGAGGATCCCTGACTCGCCGCATAGAAAAATGAAAGCAACTGTGCCAACCAGTGGCGGCAAGACCAAAGGCAAGGCGGCGAACGTCGCAAATAGTCGCCGGGCTGGAAACGTGTATCGCTCGAAAAGAAACGCCAGCGGAATTCCAACACCCGCGCAAAACAAGACCGTTAGAGCCGAGATGCCAACACTCGCGAAGATTGATTCGACAACGATACTTTGGGACAGGACCTCGCGGTAGTTGGTTAACGACCAGTTGCCATCTCGCTGAAACGAAGCGACCACGACGTGTAGATTGGGATAGATCACGCCGTAAAGAAGGACGACGGCAACAATGAGCCATAAGAGTAGGCGGGGCGAAATAATCGCGGCTCTGCCGCCTGCGTTTCTTTCTAATCCCATCTTCCTGCTCATCGGGCTAAGACTGTGGAAAATCAGGAGTCCCACAAAGGACGACTCAAGCCCTGCCAATTTGCAGGTTAGGAAGGGCGGCTTGCCCTCGCTCGAGCGCCAACGGCGCGACTGTTTACTTCAGCTTTCTAGTTACGGCGCTGCCGCTCAAGCTTGAGAGTGTCTCCACGTTGAGATACCTAACCAGTCGCGCCGTTGGCGTTTGAGCGGGGGCAAGCCACCCTTCCTAACCTGCGAATTACCGCAGGCCGTTTGGGTTTTCAGATCGTCCCCTAAACCCGCCGTGAAATCATTCATTCTTGAGTAGCGAAATTCGCTCCGGGGGCAGAACTACCGAACGCTCGTCGCCGACCGCAACTCGGTCTGCGTCCAGCGCCAATGCCTCGAGCAGCAAGCCGTTGGCATCAAGTCTGATGGTAGAGGTGGCGCCGGCAAAGTTGATCTCGTGGACGATTGCCGGGAGAGCATTCTCATGTTTCTCGTCAGCGGTCCTGATCAGAACGTGTTCGGGCCGGATGGCGAGGATGCACGGCTGATTCAGTGGGACCAGATTTTTATCATCAACCGGCATTCGAATCGTATGACCACCCTCGAGAGTTTTGAATTCACCCAGCTCAGCCTTACTCGAAGAAAGTCGCATTACCCGGATCAGGTTGTTTCGCCCCAGAAATCGAGCTACTGAAAGCTGCGCCGGATGCTCATACAAATCGCGTGGCCGGCCGGTTTGCAGGATTCGGCCGCCTGCCATCACGCTGATGCGATCGCATAGCGCAAACGCCTCCTCCTGATCGTGTGTCACATATACAGCTGTCAATCCAAGCCGGCCAACAAGTTCCCGCAACTCGCCGCGGGTTTCCTCGCGCAAGGTAACGTCAAGATTGGAAAGCGGTTCGTCAAACAGCAGCAGCGCAGGCTCGATTGCAATCGCGCGAGCAATCGCCACCCGTTGCTGCTGGCCGCCGGAAAGTTCGTCGACTCTGCGCTTCTCGTAACCCGGAAGTTGAACCAGCTCCAAAGCGCCTTTAACGCGATCGCGAATTTCCGTTTTTGGCCGGTGACGCGCTCGCAGACCAAACGCAACGTTTTCCGACACGTTCAAGTGGGGAAAGAGAGCGTAGTTTTGAAAGACCATACCAAAGCCGCGGCGTTCGGCGGGCAGGCTGGTTATGTCCTGGCCGTCGAATGCGATCGATCCTGAGTCGGGTTTCTCCAAACCGGCGATCATTCTAAGCGTGGTCGTCTTGCCGCATCCGGATGGACCAAGCAAGCCGAAAAACTCGCCGCGCTCGACATCAAGCGAGACGTCGGCCACAGCTTGAGTCTTATCGAAACGCTTCGAAAGGTTTTTGAGAGAAAGAAGCGGCATACAAAATTAGTGTCAACAAGGGAGCGGTTCTTGGTCCGACTGGCAAGCTTTTCAGACCTCAAGCCGCTCCATTCAACTAGCCGCGAAGCGGCGTCGTTTAGTAGCCCCGTGCGTTAGCGCCGGGTTCCGAAGCCGTTGGCGAGCCTGAGCGCCGAAGGTGCGACACCACTGATGAGCCCGAGCCCGTGCCGGCCCTCTCGGGCCTCGACCATCTTTGCGTTCGTGGCCCACGCCCTCACGGGCATGGCTATTAACCACCGGCCCTTCGGGCCTTTGAAGTCATTTCTTACTTCGACCGCGAATCTCGGTATCCCAATACCGCAGCCATTCGCCACTCTGCTTGCGAAGCAAGTCCCAGTCAATCGGCATTTCGTTGACCCGCTCATTCATCCACGCGGGCAACTGCGTGCGATCAATGTCTGTGCGCACGGGGATGCGGTAGTACTTCTTAGCAGCCAGCACAAGGCTTTCGGGCGTGGTTACAAATTCGTAAAAGCGTTTAGCCTCTTCCTCGTGTGGCGCCCCGCGCACGACAGCAATTCCCTCGGTTATGACCGGTGTGCCGCTCGCCGGAAAGACGTAGCCGATCGAAAATCCTTTTTGCTCCTTGTAGATCCAAACGTCGGGCAGATTCCAGAGACTGATAAGACCTTCGCGGCGCACCAGCTTCTGCATCAAGAGCGTGCCGTCTGCGGTGTACTCGTGTACATTCGCATCAAGCCGGCGAAGCCAATCATAACCCTTCTCCGGGGAGCCCGTGTCCATATAAAACCGCCAGATCATGGCGCCGAAAATCGCCCGCATCGAGTCTGACGGGTTTGGGTTTCTAATCAGCACCTTGTCTCGCCACTTCGGATCCAGTACGTCATCCCAGTCCCTGGGCGTCTCTTCAGGCTTAACCGCGTCGCTGTTGTAAACTATCACTTCGGGCGTTTGATATGTTCCATACCAGCGGTCCTGACTGTCGCGATTTGTATTGGAAACCTTATCAGCCCACGTTGGCCGGTAAGCAGCCAGAAGGTTTTCCTCCGCGGCAGTTTGAAAAGTTGTGTGTGCAGCGCCCCACCATAAATCAGCCTGCGGACGATTGCGCTCGGCGCGAACGCGTTCGAGAATTTCGCGCGAGCCCATGTCGAGAAACTGCACCTCAACGTCCGGATGTTCGGCTTTGTAACGCGTAACGAAGTCGCGCAACAAATCCTGACCATGCGGGGTGTAGATTAGAAGCTTACGACTCGGCGAATTGCTGCTGCGATTGCACGAGAACAAAAGTGCACTCAGGCAAAGAATTGTTACTAACGTTCTGGCTGAGCGGAAAGACATTAGAGTTGAAATCAGACCGGAATCTTTGAAGCGCGCTCATGCTAACACACAAATAATGCGTGCTGTATCTCGCCTTACTTGTGAGCTTTGCTGGCTGATGTAAAACGTTTAGACTAACCGCAAAGACGCAAAGCACGCGCAAGGGTTCGCAAAGAGACTCTTCGCGTATCTTTGAGGATCTTTTTTTGCGTTCTTTGCGGTTAGAAACTGGATTAGAACTGGTTTAACTTTAGGTAAGACGATGAGTTCCAAGATCCCAAGGAGAAAAAAAGGACTGGTTAAGAGAGGCGCCTGGGAGATTACCAAGAAACTCCTGAAGGCGATTCCGATCATT
>JBDUCF010000122.1:0-7500 GCA_040003545.1 Pyrinomonadaceae bacterium
TTGTCGGGAGAAAGAAATGAAGCGATAAGGGTTATGGAAGAGCTGAAGAAGCTGTCCGAGCAAGGATACGTTTCACCCTATTACTCGGTGGTGCTCTACCTGGCTCTCGGCGAAAAGGATCAGGCGTTTGAGTGGCTTGATAAGGCATATGATGAGCGATCCGATTTGCTAGTCTTTCTTGGACGGGATCCGATTTTCGACAGCTTGCGCTCAGACCCACGCTTTGCCGACATGATGCGCCGCGTGGGGTTATCAAAATGAGAGTTCTATCCCTTATTACTCTCTTTAAAAAGCCCGCGCTGATGCTTGATAATAGAATGACTTACTTCTTAGCGTAACTGAGCTGTTAGCTTCGGCGCAAACTAACAGTTTGCGTCACGACTTTTCCAGGCGGGCCAAAACCGATTTGACTACTTCGCCGGCTTCACCCCGCACGCCTTTCAGGACCCTGGCCCGAGCTACTACTTCGCGCAAAGTTTCGAAAGCTTTGTCTGGATGCCTTCGGGCGGAAACAGTGTGATCCAGAAGCGCCAGCACGGCTTGCCCTGAAGAGAGTTGTTTCGGTCGCCACCTCGCGCCTTTCTTGTAATCAGTCAAGAGGACTAGCCCCACCGGCAGCGGGCGTTTCCCGGCAACACCGCCGAAACTTTCAACTGGATAATCCGTCTGCTTGTAGTCGCGATCGTCGCGGATAGAAATAGGCTTGGCGTAGGGGTGCACGCGTCCCCTCGAGTCCAGCACGGCATACTCATCGGAATAATATTTAGCGCCCGCGCGAATGAATTCAGCTGTCAGAGTGCTCTTGCCACCCAGGCTGCGCGCCGGGATCACGATGGCCTGGTTGTGCCATCCCACCACCCCAGCATGAACAAACACTTTGCGCCGCGTCATCTCTGCCACATAAAGTCGCAGGCTTGACTCTAGCCGGTCAAAGATCATCTCAGCGTCCTTCGTCCGCACTATTTCCACGTCGTTTTCATATAAAACATGCAGACGATCGGCGCGACGCGCTCCTGTACCGGCCATGTCTATCGAGTACAAACGCTCCACCACTGGCGACGATGCAGGCTTCCATCCCAGGGGAAGACGCGGCTGAATCAGTTTCAAGGCTTTAGCGGTATTTGTGCGCACCCCCACGCGGACACCATAGGCTACGAATGACATCCCCTCCCTCCACTGGAGGCCGTTGGTCTTCTCCAGATTATCGGTGCTTAGATGGGGCAACTTTGGTCGAGATGACAATTAAACTCTCCTAAGCCAGGTCTTAAACCGTGACGAATCTTGATTAGATTCAGATTCAGACATGCAGTCAAGGCAACCCAATCTCATTAACACCTGGCTTCAGCCAGGTGGCTCAGGCCGATCGATTGAGTCCGAAACGGTTAATGTGATCGTCCCCGCCAGATCACCGCACTAAAGTGCGGTGTTAATGAGAATCAGGGTACAGATAGAAATAGGACACGGGAACCCCCGATGATTTTGTATTGCCGGGATTCATGCGTAATATATCCTGGTTCTAATTAAGAGTTCTGAACTAAGAGTTGAGGAGGATTGGCGCGGATGACTTACGTGGTTGCGGAACCTTGTGTCAATTGTCGTTATACAGACTGTGCGCTGGTTTGTCCCGTTGACGCTTTTCATCTTGATGACGATATGCTGGTGATCCACCCGGAGACCTGCATTGACTGCGACGCGTGCGTTCCTGAATGTCCGGTCGAAGCAATCTTCGCTGAAGATAAGCTGCCGGGCGAATGGAAGAGCTTTACGCAGGTGAATGCAGACCGGGCATTTAGCGGACTGCCGACCATTAACGTCCGGCTGGAGCCGCTCTGCCCAAGCTAATGAAGAAACGAACGAAGCGTCTTCTGAGCGGCATTGCGATTGCTGCCGGCGCCGTCGGTACGGTGGGAGCCTTAGTTATGAAGAAGAGTAATCCCGGCAAGGAGGGAAGGCGCGATGACCGTTCAAAATCACGGGACGTCTGGGCGCGCCCGGGCATGCAGGTCGTCTTTCGCGCAGAGTTAATGCCGGGACGGGATTCTTCGACGAGAACGTTTCGCGTGACTGAACTTCTGCCCAGCGGCCGCGTTCTGCTGGACGGAGTTGCCGGCGAACATAACGAAAAGGAGTTTGAGCCAATTAGATTCTAGAGCGCGGCTCCTCTTGGTGTGGCCGAGTATCACGGCCGGCGCGACTTAATTACCACTCGTAAATGCGGCCCGGCTCCATTGCGCGGAGTTTCGGAATACCGAGGGCCGAGATTTCTTCGATCAAAGTGTCGCGATAAGCAGCTTTGAGGTGAACTGCCAGAATATCCATTCCATTGTGGTTTAGTTTTTGCAGCTCGTGGCCCAGGGAGTCCGGAGTTAGATGTTTAGAGACTGCGGCGAGTTCATGCATCGCATTGGGAAAAGAGGCTTCGATCAAAAGCGCATCAAGCCTTGGCGTCCCGTTTATCAGCGTCCAGAAGGCGTCAGTTTCGGCCGTGTCGGAGCTGAAGGCGACGGTCGCTTTTCCATCTGAGACAAGTAATCCTACCGTGGGCACGATGTGATTGACCCGCACTGCCGTGACGCGCAGATGGGCCACGCGAAACTCCTCACCCAGGCGAATAGGAACATAGTCCATCACTCTACCGTGGTCGTTCTCAAGTTCAGAGAAGCGCGGGTAAACGTTGTCATTGAAAACGTCGCGCTCCAGCAGAGCAATGACCTCGCTGGTTGCGTGAATGCGAATCGGCTGCTCCAGTTGCGCGAACAAGTCGTCAACAAAAATCGGCAGGCTGGCGATGTGGTCCATGTGCGGGTGGGTGACGATGACATCACGCACCGTACCGCGCTGCCCGTTTGTCAGCGCGATCGCGATGCTGCCGGCATCAACCGCGACTCGATCGTCGATGAGGAAACAGGTTAGACGCTGTTCCAGAGTGGCGCGCCCCTGGGCATCAAACGAACTGGGTAAGAGTTGAATCTTCAAGGCAAGTCCGCTAATTCCGTACTGGCAAATCGGCGTTTAGTATATGTCATTAAGAACAAAAGTCGCGAGGAAATTGTTCTCGGGAATGCCTAGTTCGATGGCAGTCTCCTGCTAAGGTCTTGCAGGATTTGCAGGTACGCAGCTTCTCGCTCGCGAGCTGACTGCTCGCTGGTAAAAATACCTCGAGCCGTGCGACTGCGATGAAAAGCTAATTCGCTGGCCATCTGGTTATAGCGCATGCGGTCCCGCCAGGCTCTGTATCCGCGCGAGGTGAGCGCATTCATCGAAGAACCCATTCGCCCGCGCACGCTGCAGAGGCGCTCGTATTCCTGCGGTGTAAACATGCCGCGCTGGAAATCCGGATAGAGATGTTCGCGAACGATGTTGCCCTCGCGTCGCAATCCAAAGTAAACAGCCATCAGTGGCTATGAAGACGGGAACCATGACGACGAAGTACGTCACAATGAAACCTATGCCGCCGAAGAGCACCGCCGAACCATTCCAGCTGAAGTGCATGAATATGGCCAGGAACAGACCGGCGACCGGCGCGATCATTTTGACGGTGGCACTCCTTGACTGGCGGGCCCAGCCGAGGCCGATGCCGGTCATGCTGGTAAACAGTGGATGCGAAAACGGAGCGAGAGTGCCGCGCAGGATAAACGTGCCGCTTAGACTTCCCAGTCCGCCGGCCAAAACCGCTTTGCCGTAATACTGTATGTTCTCGGTCATCGCGAATCCCAGGCCCACCATGCCCGCATAAACAATCCCGTCCACGACGCCGTCGAACTCGTCCTTTTTCCAGAAGAAGAATATGAAAAGGATTATGGCTTTCGCGGTCTCCTCGACGATGGGAGCTGAGATGACAGCGCCGAAGGCTTCGGCGGCATGCAGATTATTAGTAGCCGCGGCGACAAAAAAGCTGCTGGCCGTGTTGAGGACGAAGGCGATGAATACTGCGACGAGTGCTCCCCAAAAAAAGGCCGTGGCCAGCATCCATAATGGCTCGCTTTCATAGCGATCGATCCATAAGAGAAGCAGAACGTAAAATGGAACCGGAAGGGTGGCAACTACAAATCCGATTACCAGCGCTACAGGGCCGGTTTCCACCCCGATAAGAAGCAGCACCAGCAAACCTAATGAGAGGGCGATCAGACAAGCAAACACCGCCAGCAAAATTTTGACCGGGCTCCTGGACTTGATTGGAAGCCTGGATAGTCCCGCTGGGTTTGGTATGTAGGGATTGTTTGTCATCAGTTGAAGCTGCTCCAACGTCTGGCCTGCTACTGAAAGATCGAGGTCAGTGGGAAGTATAGTATCGGTCCCTCTGCTAACAGCACAATTCATTCGCCCGGTTCACAAAAGATGTGATCGAGATAATCAAGTCCTCAGCGTGCGCAGGTCAAAGCCCGTCCGCCATCAATTGAGTAGGTGACTCCCGTTATCCAGCCGGCATGCTCCGAGGCAAGGTAGAGAATGAGGTCTGCGATTTCCTTCGCATCGCCTACGCGACCTAAGGGGTGCGTCGTTTTGGAGTGCTCCAGGAACGCGGCATAGTTCTGTTCGCTCATCCCACCTCGCCGGTGTATGTCCGTGACTACGACGCCGGGGTTCACCGCGTTAACGCGAATTCCTTTGGGGGCCAGCTCCAGCGCGGCGCACCGCGTCAGCTGATCGACCGCTGCTTTTGACACACAGTATGCGAGCAGGCCTGGAAAGGACCTGAGTCCCGCCACGCTCGAGAGATTCACTATGTTGCCTCGAGTCTTTTCCAGAAAAGGCACCGCCAGTTTCATTTGCTGGAAGACAGAGCGCACATTGATATTCATTATCGCGTCCCATTGTTCCAGCGAAGTTGTTTCAATGCCGGCCGAAAGGATTATTCCGGCGGCCGTGACCAACACATCGAGGCCGCCAAATCTATCAGCAGTTTCGGCGATGGCGCGCTCGGCCTCAGCTTCAAGGCCAAGATCTGCGCTGATGGCCAACACCTCGCCGCCACTTCCTTTTATCTCCTCGCTGACTTCCTGCAAGGCTTGCAGGTTACGTCCGACAATCGCCACTCGTGCCCCTGCTTCCGCAAATTTCTCTGCCGTAGCGCGCCCGATGCCCGACGTCGCACCCGTCACCAGCACGACCTTTCCTCGAAAGTCATCATTCACGTTTAGTATCTCCTCCTAACTTTAAATGCAGGATGCTGGAGCATCACCCGACCAGTTGGGTTCTGCGACCACTTGCCATCCTGTTTCGAACATATTTGAGTCGAACACATATTGACAGAAACCGAGGAAGTTGAGTATTAGCTTTATCACGGAACGGCGCCGCCAGCGGGTTTAGCCGGGAAGCGTTCAGCTAGTCCAGCCTTTTTGCCTGATTTGTAATTAGAAACGCTGTCACGCCGGAAAGACTCTGCAAAAGGAAAGCGTTTGGATATCGAGCCGCCAGAACATTTTTCGTTCAAGAGGGAGCCCCCAGCTATGCGCTCCGGTGCCTTCCCGCCGTATCGCCGGCCTCCTCGTCCCCGCATGCCCTCCACCTCTGGTTACCTGGTTGCGGCTGCGGCTGCGGCTGCCGCGCTTTTTTTCGTTTTGTGGTGGATGCTGTTGAGTGGTGGCGATGAAGCCCCGTGGGTGCCGGCCGGTCTGGCCGCAAGCGTGGTAATGCTGGTTGCCGTGTCTGCTCGTGAAGTAGTCATGCGTCGAGCCTGGACGCGCTTTCTCCTCGATCACAATCGACATGATGAGCGGGTAAGAGCGCCGCAAAGGAAGAATTCCACTAACGTGGGTTTGCGCTCGCCCAGCGTGCATGCGGCCGTCTTGCGAACATTGCAAAAGCAATCGTCCGAAGCGAACGCTGCTGGTTCTTTGCCCGAAGCCCACCTCGAAGCGTATCACCTGTGCCAGGAATATTTGGCGGGCAGCGATCAGGCCCTGGGTTCGCCGCGACTGCAGACGGAAAGCCGGCTCGCGTTGCGCACTGGTCAGGAGCGAGTCCGCGCACTTCAGAAACATCATTTACTGACCTGGGCTAAAGGCGCGGCCCGGACTCTTACTTATGAAGCACAACAACGCGCCCGAGTTTCGGAGAAGACCGAGATGGCGACCCGCGCGCTTGATTGCATCGATTCAGCCCTTAAGATCTATCCGGACGCAGCAGAGTTGAATGAATCAGGAAATGCTGTCCGAGAGTTCATGGTTTCAGTAAAGGTAGCGCACTGGGTCGAGTTGGCTGAGCGCTCTGCTTTCAAAGGTCATTATCGCCGGGCGATCGATCGCTATCGCGACGCGCTGTTCTACCTTACTCGCGGAAGTGTGGACGAAACCACCCAGGCTGCGACTGCGGAAAAAATAGGCCGTCAGATAGAACTGTTGCGTGCTAAGCTGAAAACTGATCAGAATATCAGTGAAAAGAGCCATGACCCGGGACCGGCACAGGGCGAGGAAGAGACAAAGAATGGTAACGCCACGATGCCCAAAGTGTAGGAGCTCGCGTATTCGCCACGGCTACCGGCCCACCCCGTGGTTTCTCCGGCTGTTTGGCATCCATAATCTTTTGTGCGATCATTGCAATCTGTTATTTAGAGGCTTTGCGGTGCCGGGCACCATCCGAAAACATAGCAAGAAAAGGGGCGCCGTGCGGCAGTAATATCGCTCCCACCAGGGCGTCCGCCAGTTGTGTCCGAAGTGCTGAATTTGAGTTACAGCGTAGGTATTCTGAGGTACAAAATGAAAGTTAGAGCTTCACTTCTTACGACCTTTATCGTCCTCGCAACTTTGATCGTAGTTTACGGCCAGGAGCCGGCGGCTCCCCAGGCCCCGACCTCCGTCGACACCCAGGGAATCAGGGGCTACCTGCTTGGCCCTGGAGACGTTATTGACGTACGGATTTTTGGGCAGCCGGAAATGAACGCGGTGGCCGAAGTTGATGGCGACGGCTACATCAGCTCGCTGCCGTTTCTTGATCCGATTCGCGCTAAGTGCAGAACCGAAAAAGAAGTGCAGAAGGATATTTCTACCGCGTATGCCAAGTACCTGACGAATGCACAGGTAAGCGTGCGAATCACAGAACGCAAAAGCCGCCAGCCTGCAACAGTCTTCGGCGCTGTTCGTACGCCGAGTCAGGTGGTGATGCTAAGGTCTGCGCGTCTTAATGAGTTGATTTCCAAGTCTGGCGGCTTTACGGAGCGTGCCAGCGGGACGATTCAGATCTTACACACCGAACCGGTCATGTGTCCGGTACCTGGAGAGGAGCCGGACACCGCCGCGACTGACGGCTCGGTTCCATTCAAGATTGTCCAGATTGGCGACTTGAAGGCAAACAAACCCGGTGCCAACCCATTTATTCGCCCCGGAGACTATGTCTCAGTTACCGAAGCTGAACCTGTCTACATCACCGGAAGCGTTACTGGTCCTCAAAGTGTCTATATGCGCGATAGGCTGACCCTTACTACCGCGCTGGCGATGGTTGGTGACGTCAAGAAAGAAGCGAAGGCAAACGAAGTAATCATTCATCGTGTGAAGGACGGCT
>JBDUCF010000123.1:0-7465 GCA_040003545.1 Pyrinomonadaceae bacterium
GCTTCGACCCGAACACGCCATTGAACAAATTCGGCGATTGTAATGGCAATAATAACGTGCCGGCGGGCGAATTATTAACGTGGGGAGTCCTCTGCCAGCCTTACGGGCTGAGGCTAGCTTGCCGGGCCGCAAATTCACGCCCGAACTCAAGCGCGTATTCCAGCACAGGATCTGCAATTCGACTGATCAATCCGAGTTTGTACGCTTCAGCACTGGGAAGGCTTCGCGCGGTCGTGAATAATTCGAGCGTGTGCGCGGCGCCGATTAGACGCGGTATTCGCTGAGTGCCGCCCCATCCAGTGATGATGCCGAGCGTGGCTCCCGGATGGCGGAACATGGCACTTGCCGAAGCGAAGCGCAAATCGCAGGCGAGTGCGAGGTCAAGCCCGCCACCAATGCAATGGCCGTTTATGGCCGCAATGGTGAGTTGACGCGCATCGGCGATGTTTTGAAAGATCCGCTGGCCGCGATTTGCGAATTCAGTGGCGCTGGCTGGGGTAAGCCGGCGCAACTCATTGATATCAGCCCCCGAGGCAAAGACGTCAGCGGCGCCCGTAAAGACGATCGCGGCGATATCCTGGCGAGCACTGACTGCTTCGATCTGCAGCGCCAGCGCTCCGAGAACATCGGCGTTCAGCGAGTTCTTCTGTTTGGGATTGTTTATTCTGATTAGGAAGACGGGACCATGAGTTTCTGAAACGATTGTTGGTTCAGATCTCATTGGCGGGCGGCCGGGTCAGTTGCGCTGTGGGGCGTTTTCGCGGAGAAACTTTACGATGTCCTGGGTGGATGTGCCGGGTAAAAAGATTGCCGAAACTCCCTGCTCCTTGAGGCGCGGAATGTCTTCCTGGGGAACAATCCCGCCCACCACCACGAGGCAATCGTTCATTCCCTGTTCGCGGAGAAGGGAAACGATGCGCGGACACAGAGTGTTGTGCGCGCCACTGAGAATAGAGATCCCGACTGCGTCAACGTCTTCTTGCAATGCGGCTGCCGCGATCATCTCCGGAGTCTGGCGAAGTCCCGTGTAGATGACTTCCATGCCGGCATCGCGCAACGCGCGGGCGATCACCTTCGCCCCTCGATCGTGGCCGTCGAGGCCGGGCTTGGCCACCAGAACTCGGATCTTTTGTTCAGGCATTAGGGAGTGGATGTGTGTGCATAGGTTGGCGCGTTTTCGGAGGCGCTCAACATCTTTTCTTAGAAAGCCGGCTCTTCGTAAATTCCGTAAACGTCACGTAGCGCGTCGCATATCTCCCCCAACGTCGCATAGGCGCGTACGGCTTCGATAGTTGAGGGCATTGTGTTATCGCCGGCCTGAGCTGCCAGCTTAAGTTTGTCGAGCGCGTTCGCCACCGCACCCTTATCGCGCCGTTGCCGCGTCTGTTGTAATCGCTCAACCTGATGCTCGCGCACTGATTCGTTAATCACCATGGTGGGAACGCCCATGCCCTCTCCATCCATCTGAAACTTATTTACCCCGACAATTGTTTGATCCCCGCGCTCCAGAGCTTTCTGGTACTGGTAGGCCGATTCCTGAATTTCGCGTTGAGGAAAACCTTTCTCTACAGCCTCGACCATGCCTCCCATGGCATCGATCCTGGCAAAGTAATCGAGCGTTCCTGCTTCCATCTGGTTAGTCAGCGCTTCGAGGAAGTATGACCCCCCCAAAGGATCGATAGTGTTTGCTACACCAGTTTCTTCAGCAATGATCTGCTGCGTGCGGAGGGCAATCAATGCCGCTCGATCGGTTGGCAGGGAAAGTGCCTCGTCATATGCATCCGTATGCAAACTGTTGGTGCCGCCCAGCACGCCGGCCAGCGCCTGGATCGCGACGCGCACGATGTTATTTAGCGGCTGCTGCACCGTCAGCGACACACCGGCCGTTTGGGTGTGAAAGCGCATTTGTAAAGTGCGCTCATTTTTCGCATTGAAGCGATCGCGCATGACACGTGCCCAGATTCGCCGCGCGGCCCGGTATTTCGCAATCTCTTCAAAGAAATCATTGTGAGCGTTGAAAAAGAAGGAAATGCGCGGGACGAACTGCTCGATGTCGAGCCCGGCCCGAAGGCCCCATTCAACGTATTCGATGCCATCGCGAAGAGTGAATGCTAGTTCCTGTAACGCCGTCGCGCCCGCTTCGCGAATGTGATAGCCGCTTACGGAGATCGGGTTGTAGCGCGGCACATGCTGAGTGCAGAACTCGAACGTGTCCGTCACCAGCTTCATCGCGGCGCGAATTGGATAAATCCATTCTTTTTGCGCGATGTACTCTTTGAGGATGTCGTTCTGCAGCGTGCCGGAAATCTTTTGCCAGTTGGCGCCCTGCTTTTCCGCTACGACAAGATACATTGCCAAAAATACAGAGGCCGGCGCATTGATCGTTTGCGAGACCGTCACGCCCTCGAGTGGAATGCCGTCAAAAAGAACTTCCATGTCCGCCAGGGAAGAGATGGCCACGCCGCACTTTCCGACTTCACCTTCTGAAAGTGTTGAGTCCGCGTCGTAGCCCATCAGGGCCGGAAGGTCGTAAGCGACTGACAATCCGGTCTGACCCTCATTCAAGAGATATTTGAAACGCGCGTTAGTCTCTTCCGGCGTGCCAAAACCGGCGAACTGCCGCATCGTCCAAAGCTTGCCTCGATAACCTGTGGAATGTATCCCGCGCGTGTAGGGGAATTCGCCCGGAAAAGAAAGGTCTCGTTCAAACTCCAGGTCAGCGAGATGGGCGGGAGTATAGAGAGGTTCTACTTCCTTCAGCGAGACCGTCTCAAAGTGCTGCTTTCTTTCACCGCGTTTTTGGAGAGCCTTAGCGAGCGTTTCTTCTTTCCAGCGGTCCAGCGCGATTTGTTCTGGAGACGTGACTTCAGTTGGTGGCATAAAAGATTCGCTGGTTGGTCGTCTTTGCGGACCGCAATAACGCTGCGATCTGCCGCACTAATACAAGTAGAAACCCGATATTAGTGGACGCCTATACGAGTGTCAACCGGTGTCTAGATTCTTTGAAGAGGGGAGCGCGGCTGCGATTTTACTCGCCGCCGCGCAAAAGTCAGAAGGGCCCGTCATGCGTGGAGCTAAAGCGGAAGTTCGGGTAGGCTGCTGGCAGAAATATGATAGCCATCGTCATTTTCAAAAAGGGAGATGTCCTTATTCGATCGGAACCACGATCTCATTCGGGCGAATCATGTTGAGCCGCGCGTGCGCCGCCGATTCGATTGTGCGCGGGTCCTCGCGCAGCCGGCGAATCTCCAGCCCCAGGCTGGCATTGGCCTTTCTTAACGTTTCAATTTCGCTGCCGATCTTTTGATACTGCTCAGCAGATGTGCTGAGCTCCAGGCGGCTGCGCATATTTACCGTGAAGCACAGAGCCAGGGTCGCAAAGAAAATGATTCCAAAGAAGACCCAGGCAGGAACCAGCCCACCTCGCCGGCGCACCTCCGCGGGCGTGCCGATTATTTCGCGGGAGAGATCGCGAACCGGAGCAAACGAGGGAATTGTGCGCACTGCTACGCGTTGCGCGTTGAGACGACTGTCAACCCAGTAAGTATTTGCGGCCTTGCTCAAGAAGCACCTCCACGTTCTCGCTTGATTCAGACTCTGCGTATATCCGGACTATTGGTTCGGTTCCGGATGGGCGCATCAGCAACCACGATCCGTCTGTAAAGATTAACTTAGTTCCATCGATGCGATTCACCCGGTCGACCATCCTGCCGGCCATCTCCTTCGGCTCCTGCTTCAGTTTCCCGGGCAATGCCGACATCAGCTCCGATGTAAGGCGAACGCCAATCCTGCCTGATTCAACTCTGCCAACGCTGGCGTACAATGAATCGAGTTGTTCAGTCAGACTCGCGCCGCGCGCCGCCACCGCCTCCGCTGCAAGGAGACACGCAAGGATGCCATCTTTCTCCGGATAGTGACCCTTGATCGATAGACCGGCAGACTCTTCGCCGCCGAGGATAATCTTGTCTTCATTGATCAGCTCTCCTATGTATTTGAAACCCACCGGCGTCTCGTAAACATGAGAACCGCGCTTTTCTGCAACACGATCTACAAGATGAGACGTTGCGACTGACCGGGCCACAGCTCCGGTCCAACCGCGTGACTCCGCGAGATAGTCAAAAAGAATAGCGATCAACTGATTAGGTGTTATGAAGGCTCCATTGCGATCGATGACCCCAAAGCGATCTGCGTCTCCATCTGTCGCCAGCCCCAGCACGCAGCCCTTCTTAAGAACAACATCTCGAAGCTCTCCCAGATGACTCATTTCTGGTTCCGGAGCCCGCCCGCCAAACATCACATCGCGCCAGTCATGAAGGGTTTCAACCTTGATATCGTGTGAACGCAGAATGTCATCCAGGTAACCTCGACCCGTCCCCCACATTGGATCGTAGGCGTAGAAGCCGCCTGCTTTGGCTATTAAGTCAAAACGAACCTTGGTGGCCAGATCCTGCAAATAACCGGGACGGGCGTCGAAAGAGGTGTACTTGCCGCCCGCCGCGACGGGGCCCGCCGGGTGGCTCTGAAGTTTGGAGATGCGTCGCTCTATCGTTTCGGTGACTGCCGGCAACGCCGGCGCGCCATCCGCAGTCGATAGCTTCATTCCGTTGTATTCGGGTGGATTGTGTGACGCAGTAAAATTAATACCCGCGGCGGCCTTTTCACTGCGGATTGCGTTGGATATGCAGGGCGTTGGCGTGAATTGCTCGCATAACAAGGCGCGGAACCCGTTGGAAGAAACCTGCCCGGCACACTCGGCGGCAAACCTCTCTCCCAGGAAGCGCGTATCGTTGCCAACTACAAAGGAACTGGAGGCGAAGGCTGGCTCTTCACTGAAATGGTTGCAAATCGCCTGCGAGACGGTGCGGACATGGGAGAACGTGAATTCGTCCGCGATGATCGCTCGCCAGCCGGAGGTGCCGAATCTAATCGCCATTTGGTTAGGGGCCTAAGGGGTCAAAGGGTCTAAACCACAAGATAACCGGTTCAACGAAGTACAAGAGCCCAATACGCTGTGTCTGGTTAAGATTTCAATCCCTTGCCAGTCAACGCTTTAGAGCTAGGGTGGGCGGACTGTAGCATTGGCCTTTTTGAGTGTAAAGACATTTCTTTGCAACGATTTCGCGAGCTAAGTTCAACATTCACATGAGGTAAAGCCGGTTAAGCGCTTAAATCGGCGTACAGCGGGCGAACGAAAGAACGCGATGGAGGGTTACGTTAGCGGAAGGCGTGTTCAAGGGTGTTGACAGTGTTGATCAGTAGGCTTAGACTGGTCGTCGGCGCTCACCTCATATCTACAAACTAGCCCCCATTGGTCAACAGAGCCTTGCGGAGGTGCCATCGCGAGTTTACATCTGGCGTACAGGCACACGCGTCGCAACGTTTACAACCTGAAAAGGAATAGCGGTTATGTCCAGTTCGCTTTATGGGGTCGATTCTGATCAGTTAGTAGACAAGAGCATAGAGGAAAACTCTCTGCCGCTCGGTTCAATGGTGCGCACCATCTGCGAAGCCGCTGCCGCGGGGCCACAAATGCTTTACGAAGCAATGCTGAAGTTGGCCTTGATGGTCGATATGACGGCGCCAACTTACGGTCTGGGGACCTGGTCGCAAGAACTTGGAGGGCGTCCCACGCTGAAATGGACTGAAGGGCTAACCGGGGACGAAATCGGTGAAGCCGAAAAGGTGATTGGCGCCGCCCTTAAGTCAGTGGGAACGGCCAACAGATTTCAGGCAGGCGACGACGCCATATGTTTGGTACTAAGCGTGCCAGGGGCCGGGCGGGAAGGGGCGGCACTTTACGGTCGTTGCGTGCGGCCGTTGACCGAAAGGCAGGCTAGCGACCTTGAAGCTCTGAGAGAAGTGGCGCAGCTCGCGCAATCGCACGTCGCTTGCCGGTCAAAGGAACAGGGCGCTGTCTTGCTAAGTCGTGTTGTGCCCTCCTCCCCTTTACCGGGAATGGTGTTTACCAGTAAAGCGATGTCGGAAGTCGCAAGCGCAGTGGAGAAAATTAAGGATTCTGACTCCTCCGTCTTGATTACCGGAGAGTCCGGGACGGGCAAAGAGTTGGTAGCTCGGGCGATTCATCGATTGAGCAAACGCAATCACCAGGACTTTATCCCTTTCAATTGTACGTCCGGGTCGGCTGAGCTGATTGAGAGCACGTTATTCGGTCATCGCAAAGGCGCCTTTACAGGGGCGTACGCTGAACATGCAGGTTTGATCCGGGCGGCCGAAGGCGGAACGCTGTTTCTTGATGAGATTGGTGATCTTCCATTGTCGTTGCAGCCGAAGCTATTACGTTTTCTGCAGGAGGGTGAAATTCAGCCCCTCGGCGAGAGCAGTCCACGAAAAGTAAATGTGCGCGTGGTAGCGGCCACACACCTCGACCTTGAGACCGCAGTCAAACAGGGATTATTCCGAGAAGATCTGTACTACCGCGTCACGTCGCTCGCCGTGCACATTCCTCCCTTGCGCGAGCGGCCGGAAGATACTGCAGCGTTGATTTCACACTTTCTGACTCACTACGTTCGCCGCAACGATCGACCGATTGCGGGTATGACCCTCGAGGCGATACAGGCGCTGCAGAGTTATAGTTGGCCGGGCAACGTACGCGAGTTGGCCGCGGAGATCGAGCGGTTGGTTCTATACGCAGACGAGGGCAGCTACATCTCGGTAGAAGACCTTAATTCCCGCATACTACCTAACGGCGTCGCGCCCGCGGAGGGGTCAACTGAGGGCACCGCCAACCTGGACCATCTCTTAGAGGATTTTGAGCGCCGCGTGATCACTGAAACGCTAAAGCGTCATGATTGCAACGTAGCCAGGACCAGCGTTGCCCTGGGGTTAGGTTCGCGCCAAACGCTTTATAAGAAACTTAAGCGTCTGGCCATCGACGTAGGCGAGTTCCTTAATGAGGAGACAGAAGAGGGCTTGCAATTGCGCGCGCAACGCTAAGCGTGATTCATTGACAGTGGTTTCGTCCAGCTAGTTACACATTCGAAGGGGATCTTTAGGAGAGCGAGCTTAGGCTAAGACTTTCCAACCGCAACTTCATTAGAAGCATTCGAGACATATGTCTCGAGTGCTTTTTCTTTTGGCGAGCGTGGCTTCGACGACCCGGATGCGAAGAGTTGTCAACACCAGTTGTATTAGGACCTGCTGGTTGTAAACGGGCGGCTACACGATGAAATGCCAGCCAATCAAGCCTCGCGCCTTCCAACAGTGAATCTAATCGCTGGTTGCGGAAAAGGATCATGTCGACCGAGGGCGACAAGGATGAACGGCCCATCGCACAAAAGCGCTGGTTTCTTTGCCGATTTGCGAAAACCTCCTTGTGGCACGGCTCTTGTTAACGACAAGTTTGGCCAGTGAGACCGCATAAGTACTCGCGGGCTCTGACAAAGAAAGAGCAAGAACACTTCCTATGAAAAACGTTTCCAGAAAACTTCTTCTTTCGATCATCGCG
>JBDUCF010000124.1:0-7450 GCA_040003545.1 Pyrinomonadaceae bacterium
GATACGAACAACGCTCTTCAGCGAATGATTGACGATTCTCTCGGAGTCAGGGGCCGGGTAGCCGTAGTAACCGGAGGGTCGCGCGGGATTGGCCGGGCGGCAGTTGATTGCTTTGCCAGGTTGGGCGCGCATGTAGCCGTCAATTATGTCAGCGATGAGCGCGCCGCGGTTGATACGGCCACGCGTGCCAAAGCCGCCGGCGTCAAAGCTATTACCGTGCAGGCTGACATCTCGCAGATCTCTGAAGCGGAACGGCTGGTTAACGCGACGCTCGACCAATTCGGCCGCATTGATTTCCTGGTGTGCAATGCGGGCATATGGGAAGCAGCTCCCGTCGAAGAAATGAGTGAAGATTTGTGGGACCGGACTATCGATCTGAATCTTAAGGGCACCTGGACAATGTGTCGGGGGGCGGTACCGCAAATGAAGAAGCAGGCGTTTGGACGGATCGTGATAATCAGTTCGACTGCGGGACAACGCGGTGAAGCGGGCGTTTCAAACTACGCTGCTTCGAAGGGTGGGCAGATTTCGTTCACCAAGTCACTGGCAGCCGAACTAGCGTCTTCCGGCATCAATGTTAATTCGGTCGCGCCGGGTTGGGTTGATACCGACATGTGCGCTGAGGTCTTCGCTGACGCGACCTATCGAAAGTCTATCGAAAAGACGATACCATTGGGCCGCGTTGCCACTGCGCACGACATTGGCTGGCCGATTGTGTTTCTGTGCAGCGAGTGGGCACGAAATATCACCGGAGAGATCTTAAATGTAAACGGCGGTTCCGTGCTGTGCGGGTAAAAGCGCGCTTTTGGAGTGCGCCGGCAGAGCGCAGCGGCGACGGCGCTTTGGTTTCCCCACTGATGAATCAGCTCGAAGGCCTAAACGAATAATCCAAAGCGATGTCGCGCTGCGCGTGCCACCGCACTCCAAATAGAGATGAGCACTTGCAAACCAGCATCCGTCGTACTCGGCGTAGAAAAGCTTCTTAGGGAGCGAACCGATCTCCTGGACGGCGCGCGCATTGGCCTGATTTGTAATCAGGCGTCCGTCAACCACCAGCTGCGCCACGTCGCCGATGTATTTCACGAACACCCGGGCATCAAGCTGACCGCGCTGTTTGGGCCGCAGCACGGAATAAGAGGCGACGTACAGGACAATATGATAGAGACGGGACATGCCGTCGATTCCGTCACCAGACTGCCAATCTATTCGCTCTACAGCGAGACCCGCGAGCCGACGGACGAAATGCTGCAGGATGTTGACGTGCTCGTTTTCGACATGCAGGACGTAGGCTGCCGAATCTACACCTTCGTTTATACCCTGGCGAATTGCCTGCGCGCCGCGAAGAAATTCGGCAAGAAAGTCATCGCCTGCGATCGACCAAATCCAATTAATGGCAGCCAGGTGGCCGGCAACGTACTGGAGCCCGCGTTCGCTTCGTTTGTTGGACAGTTTCCAATCTCCACGCGTCACGGCATGACTGTCTGCGAGCTTGGTCGAATCTTCAATGAGCATTTCGACATCGGTTCCGATCTGGAATGCGTCCCCATGGAAGGTTGGTCCCGAGAACTTTGGTTTGATGAAACCGATGCCCCCTGGGTCATTCCATCACCGAACATGCCGAGCCTGGCGGCCGCGACCGTCTTTCCCGGGACCGTGCACGTCGAGGGCACGCAATTGTCGGAAGGGAGGGGAACGACGCTTCCTTTTGAGCTGGTGGGCGCGCCCTACGTCGATCCGGAGCGATTAGCGAAAGAGCTGGCCGGGTTGAATCTGCCAGGCGTGTATTTTCGCTCTTGCGTGTTCCGTCCTACTTTTCAGAAACACGCCCATCAGAGTTGTGGTGGGGTGCAACTGCACGTAACCGACCGGGCGGCTTTTGAACCGGTGATATCGGGTGTCGCAGTCGTGAAGATGATTCATGACTTGTACCCGGAGGACTTCAAATGGAAGTTACCTCCTTACGAGTACGAGTACGAGAAAAACCCTTTCGACGTGATTGCTGGTACCTCGTCGTTGCGGGAGGCATTTGAGCGTGGAGATTCACTTGAAAGTATTGAAACCAGCTGGCAAGCGTCACTCGCGGACTTTAAGAGGGTGCGGGCAAGCTACCTTATTTACTAGGTGAGGCTATCAAAGGTGCTGCATTCAAAGAATCGCTTTAGATGTGTTAGCTTAGTATTGTCGCCGTGCCGACTTCTGATGAGCGGGGCAGAAGCCCGACCGTCAGGGAGGGCCCAGAGGACACGACAGACCCTTTGCTAACGCGCAGGCTTCTGCCTGGAGGATCAATTTGGCTTACAAAGAAAATGCGATGGAAAGAAACAACGACGCGGAAGCTCCCGCAAGCGCGTGGCTGTTAGGGCTGGCGGCATGGGCGTGTCCCGGCGCCGGCCACCTGTTACAGGGAAGGTGGCTGCGCGGACTTCTGCTGGGCGGGGCTGTCTGGTCAATGTTCATCATCGGCTTCCTGTTTGGTGGGCACCTGTTCGCTCCCCTTGGCAAGGACCACGGCCTGGCGGGCCTGATGCAGGTGCCGCCCATGATTGCGGACCTGGGTACCGGTTTGCTCTACGTTCTCTGCTGGGCCGGTGGGTTTGGCTTTACTGAGAACGCAAGACTCGTGACTTACGAATACGGAAACACATTTCTTATGGTCGCCGGCCTTTTGAATTATCTCGTCATGCTGGACGCGTTCGACATAGCGGTACGGAGGAAAGCGTGAAACACTTTCTGGTAATGTTGCTCTTTGCCGCTCTTACGGCCGTGGTCTTTGGAGCCGTTGGGAAGGGAACTCATCGAGATCGAGCGCTCTATGGCGTTAAGGTTTTTGCTGAGTTTCTCGTTATTGGTCTGGCGCTGGCATGGCTGCTCTACTTTCTCCCTTTCTAATAAAACTCCGGACTGCAATGGATCTCTCCAGCCCCGGCGTTATTCACACCGAAGAATCCAATGGGACTTGTCGATACCGAAGCCCTCGTCTTACGAAGTTACAATCTGGCGGAGGCCGACAAGATTGTTGTCTGTCTGGCTCGTAGTTCGGGCGTGATTCGGGCAGTCGCGCGCGGAGCCAGACGGTTGCGGAACAGATTCGGCGCCGCCCTTGAGCCTTTCACCATCCTCAGAATTACCTATTACGAGAAAGAGAATCGGGAGCTGGTCACGCTCAGTCATGCTGAGATTCTAAGATCGCACTTCAACCTGTCGCACAGCGCTGACATAGTCGCGGCCCTGGCCTACCTGAGCGAGCTCTTGATCGAGTTTTCACCGCCGCATGAGCCAAACGAGCATCTCTACCGCATGGCCGTGGCATGCGCGGACGCGATGGCCACGGTCCCGCTGCAGACCGAGTCAATCACTCGATATTTCGAAACCTGGATTCTTAAGCTGGGAGGGTTTCTTCCTGACTTGCGAAAGTGCTCGGAGTGCGGCGTTACATTTAACAATCAGGAAGGCGCGTTCTTGAATGCCGAGGCCACACCGCGTTGCTATAGGTGCAGCAAAGGAACGGGATCGGCTTTGTCCCACGAGGCCCGTGAGCGTTTGCTGGCCACTCAACGTCTCGGGCCAGTGGACTTTGCAAAGTCCTCGGAGAGTCTAGCAGGGCCTGCCAGAGCTCAACTGGCAAGTTTCACAGAGCAGATGTTGGTCGGCATACTCAATCACCGCCCACGCGGCATGCCGGTGTAACAGTAAGCGGGGGCAAGCCCACCTTCCTTACTGCATGTGATCAGTGTTGAATTAGATCTCTGAGTACAAAGATTCAACTGAGAACAAATGCAGTCAGGAAGGCGGGCTTGCCCCCGCTCCCCATTCCGCAGCTCAAAAGTTTAAGTGCCGGTTTCCCAACTTGTCATGTATTCAATCTGCTCTGGAGTCAGGGAATCGATCGACAGTCCCAGCGCCCGCAGTTTAAGGCTGGCAATCTCCTGATCGACTTCAGGCGGAAGCAGGTGCACGCCCGGCTCCAGCTTACCCTTGTTCTTCACCAGATATTCGACCGAGAGTGCCTGGTTGGCAAAGCTCATGTCCATCACACTCGCGGGATGACCTTCAGCCGCCGCCAGGTTAATCAATCGTCCCTCTCCCAGCACGACAATTCGATTCCCGGTCTTGCGGACCTTGTATTCTTCAGCGAACGGCCGAACATGAAACGACGGCTCGCTCATTTCGCCCAGCGCCACCAGATTAAGCTCCAGATCAAAATGGCCGCTGTTACAAACGATCGCGCCGTCCTTCATTACCGAGAAATGCTGGCCGTCGATTACGTGACGATTGCCGGTTACAGTCACGAATATATCCCCCAACGGCGCGGCATCCGAGATGGTCATAACCCGGAAGCCGTCCATCACCGCTTCAATGGCTTTGATGGGATCCACCTCGGTGACGATCACGTTGGCGCCCATGCCGCGAGCCCTGAGGGCCACGCCCTTACCACACCAGCCATAGCCCACGACCACCAGGTTTCGTCCAGCCAAAAGGATGTTGGTGGCCCGAATTATTCCGTCCAGCGTTGATTGTCCGGTACCGTAACGATTATCGAAGAAGTGCTTGGTCTGCGCGTTGTTCACCGCAATCGAAGGAAAAGTCAGCACGCCGGCGGTTTGCATCGCGCGCAGCCGGACGATCCCCGTCGTAGTTTCTTCAGTAGAACCAACAATCTGTTTAGTTTGGTCGGGACGCTCCTTGATCAGAGTGGCCACCACGTCTGAGCCGTCGTCAATAATAATGTCGGGCCGAAAATCCAGGGCAGTCTGTACGTGGCGCCGGTAGGTGTCAGTAGTTTCGCCCTTGATGGCGCAGACGGGAATGTCCCAGTCGGCAACCAGCGATGCCGCTACGTCGTCCTGCGTGGAAAGGGGATTGGACGCTATCAGAAGTGAATCGGCGCCGCCGGCCTTCAAGGCTCGCGCGAGGTTCGCAGTCTCAGTGGTAATGTGGGCGCAGGCCACCAGGCGTAGTCCGCTGAGGGGCTTCTCGGCGCCGAAGCGCTCCCTTATCAGACGCAGAACCGGCATCTCTCTTTCGGACCATTCAATGCGTCGTTTGCCTTCGGGCGCAAGCTTTATATCTTTAACGTCATATTGTTGGGCAGGCGTAGCACTCATTTTAAAGTTTCCTCGTTGCTTGGATTAGCCCTTGCTTAGGTCAAGGGCTCTGTTGGATACGTTTGATGCGGGAGAAGTCGTTCAGCCTCTGTAAAGCAGCCTGTTAGTTGGCGGCGCGAGCAGAGCCTCCAACACTTATGCGCACTCACGTGCAAGCTAATAGTTTGCGTTACACCTTTGCGGCGGCGCGCAGCGCTTCAGCTTTGTCGGTGGCCTCCCAGCTAAAGCCGTTTTCGGCGCGGCCGAAATGGCCGTAGGCGGCGGTGGCCTGGTAAATCGGGCGTCGCAAACGCAGTTCTTTGATGATGCCTTGCGGTGTTAATTGGAAGTGCTCGCGAACCAGCTTCGAAAGCGTGGCTTCGCTAACTCGCCCCGTGCCGGAAGTATCGATGAAGACTGACATAGGATCGGCAACGCCAATTGCATAGGCAAGCTGGACCAGACAGCGATCGGCAAGTCCGGCGGCCACAATGTTCTTGGCAGCGTAGCGGGCCATGTATGCGGCGGAGCGATCGACTTTGGTCGGATCCTTTCCTGAGAACGCGCCGCCACCATGGGGCGCGTAACCGCCGTAGGTGTCCACGATAATCTTTCGACCCGTCAGCCCGGTATCTCCCTGGGGGCCGCCGGTGACAAAACGTCCGGTCGGATTAATGTGGTACTTCGTATCGTCGTCCAAAAGCTCTGTTGAAACAGTTGGCTTAATGACTTGTTCGAGGATGTCCGCGCGCAACTGCTCGGTAGTGACGCTGTCAGCGTGCTGCGAAGAAATTACCACTGCGGCAACTCTAAACGGCCGGCCGTCGCGATACTCGACGGTGACTTGGGACTTTCCATCCGGTCGCAGATAGGGAAGCTGGTCAGCCTTGCGCACTTCAGACAGCTTCCGCGCCAGGCTGTGCGCGATCTGTATGGGCATGGGCATCAGCTCGGGCGTCTCGTTGCAGGCGAAACCGAACATCAGCCCCTGGTCGCCGGCCCCTCCTGTATCCACGCCCATCGCAATGTCTGGTGATTGGCTGTCCAGAGCCGACAGGACGCTGCAGGTATCGCAATCAAAGCCGTACTTGGCCCGGGTGTAACCGATTTCACGGATTGTCTCTCGCGCCACCTTTGCATAGTCGATGACTGCCTTAGTGGTAATTTCGCCGGCCACTACGACCAGTCCAGTGGTTACGAGCGTCTCGCAGGCCACCCGCGCCATTTCGTCTTCGCGTAGGGCTGCGTCCAGGATGGCGTCTGATATCTGGTCCGCAATCTTGTCCGGATGTCCCTCGGTGACCGACTCCGATGTAAATAGATAACTCGATTCAGTGCTCAATGCTTAACTCCTCATCAGGACGTATTACGGCGCGTCATTAGTACCTACCGCTGGCGCCGAAACCGCTATGTAAAAGACCGCGTAATGTAACAGTAGCGTTTGGCGGAGTCAAGCTAGCGACTAGCAGCTGGAGCAGCAATGCCAGGCATTCGTCCTAAATACGAGTCTTTGGGTTCCTAAACAGCAGCCTGACTTGGAACCCGTTCTTTGAAACCTTTTACCAACAGCCAGGTTCCCACCGCCAGATGGCTCAGAGCCAGCGAGAAGCCCATCGGCATGACGCTGCTATAACCCAGGAACATTGGCAACGTGATCCCCGCGGTGTGAAGAACGACCGCTATCAGTCCAAATCCAGCCAGTGCACGCGGCACCAGTACGAAGCGGAAAAGCAGGCTGTAGAAAAGCAGGAACCAGGTGTCGATAACAAGCAGCTCCGTGTAGTGTACCCATACTCGTGTCGAGCGCGCCGCCGTCCCGATGGTCTGGAAAAGCTCGGCATTCGCAGCGCCTCCCGCGGCGTACTGCCGGCTCAAAGACAGCATGGACAGTAGGTGGGCATTGTCGACCGCCTGCATCGAAAACCAAATAATGCTGAAAGCCAGAAACCAAAGCGCCATGCTGTAACTATGCTCGCGAAAGACAGCAAATGCCGCGATGGCGATGCCAATCGTAAGCGCACCATTCGCAAATAAAAGAAACACAGCCACCTTTATTTGAAAGGCCATCCCCGCCGCATTTTCAAGGAAGCCAGTAGCTACTGCCGGCATCAGCAATATGAAGGGCAGCGAAAGTCCCGCCAACTGGACAAACAAGAGCACGCCTATCAGACGGCTGACGCTTTTTGTAGGCTTCATCATTCACTCCTTCGCGATGGATCTTTCTCTAGTGACGGTCAAGCGCGGTTTCCTCAATCAAGAGCTCATGCGAAGCCATACCCACCATCGCGCTCTGCGGCATCAAGTTCCTCTACGAACAAAGGCAAGATGGAGTTCGCTTTGCAATCCTGAATCCGAGATGGCAGTTC
>JBDUCF010000125.1:0-7444 GCA_040003545.1 Pyrinomonadaceae bacterium
CAGGTTCAAAATCGGCCAATCGTGATGCAGCGCCGTCTGGCGCAGACGCATGTCGGGATTCACTGCTGCCGGGTGGCCAACTATCGACAGCATCGGCAAATCACTCATGCTGTCGGAATAGGCAAACGAATCGCTGAGGCTGATGCCTTCACGTTCGGCGAACGTACGGATCCATGATGCCTTGGTTGCGGCGGCCAGCACGGGCGGCAACAATCGGCCCGTAGCAATCCCATTTACAAACTCGAGACGATTCGCCGCGTAATCTTCAATCCCCAGATAGTCCATCAACGGCTTGACTGAAAGATCCAGCGCGCCGGTCACCACTACTTGCCGCATCCCGAGACTCTTCGCCTTGTCAATGAGTTCAAAGGTCCCGGGGAACACCGCCGGCTTCAGCACCTTCTCAAACAGATCGTCCGCAAAGAATCGCAGCCGATCCTCCGACTCGCCCTTGTACCGTGTGAAAAAGAGGTCATTGAAAACTTTTCGACTATACTGATCCGTGACTGCAAAGAGGGGAAGACTTAGAATCGTAGCCGCGCTTTTCTTGAAACTGCGGAATAGGCCCGGTTGGTTACGAGCATAGAACCCGAGCGTATGAACCAGATTCGTGCTGACCAACGTGCCCTCTAAATCGTAAAATACCGCGGCGGCCAAACGGTAGCCTCCCTCTGGAAGTTGCAGTTTTTATCAGTCGACCTGGTTGTTCGGAGCTTACGAGTCAGATAGTAACCGATTTCGCGGTTTTTGGTTAGGTTGATTTAATTGTGTATGGCATGGTCATACAATCGAACTTCGTTGTCGTGAAAACGTAGAGAAAGTTCTATGAAAACGAAATGTCTTGCCATGTTGTTTGCGGTGTCGGTTGTGGTTGGGATAAGCGCCGGGTGTAAAAAACAATCGGCTGGCGTCGAGCAAGCGCAGACGGCGGCAGATCTTAAGTCGGCGATCCAGAAGACTCAGGAGGCGGACGCCCTTTATGGCCAGCGCGAAGACGTCTCAAAAGTGCGAGAAGGATTGACGTTGCTGCGGCAGGCCCAGCTCGAAGATTCGGGAAGTTACGACGTCGCGTGGCGGCTGGCGAAGTTTGATTACTATCTAGGCTCGCACACCACCGACTCGGACGAAGGATACAAAGCGTTTCAGGAAGGGATTGCCGCTGGAAAGAGCGCCGTCATGTTCCAAGCGAACAAAGCGGAAGGACACTTCTGGTTGGGAGCAAACTATGGCGGCAGCGCGCAAGCAAGCACGCTGGCCGGCCTGTCGGACATCGAGGACATCCGTCAGGAAATGGAAACGGTGCTGAAGATTGATGAAGGATTCCAGTCAGGCAGCGCTTATATGGTTTTGGGCCAACTCTATCTGCAGGCGCCCCGCCTTCTGGGAGGTGATTCGGCAAAGGCGGTTGGACTGCTGGAGAAGGGGAAGCGCTTCGGACCCACGAACGCGCTGCTCAGGTTGCACCTGGCAGAGGGTTATCATGCCTTAAATCGAAACGCGGATGCCCGCAAAGAACTCAACGAGTTATTTACCATCACGCCCGACAAAGGTTTTGAGCCGGAGTATAAAGAGGCAGTTGCGGAAGGACATAAACTGCTGGACAAGTTGCCTTGAGCAAAATAGATTTTCCCTTTGTCATTGCGTTTCCGGTTGAATCGCTGCGATGGGAATGGAAAATGAGAAATGGGAAATGATATATGGAAAATCTTAAGTAGATCACCTGCCTGCTACTCAGAAAACAGTACCTCCCTAACCGATTACGATTCCTGCCTGAAGGTAAGGGAACGGCACGTGCTCGGCTTCGCGTCCGGCAGCTCGGAGCACGTCGAGCATTCGCTGAGCACCAACATAGTTCAGTGAATGAACTATGATGGTGGCGTCGATTTGTCGTTCGGGATGTTTTGCCAGCCATGATGCTATGGCGTAGCCGGTGGCACCGTCGTCGTGGTCGTCAGAGTAATAATGTGCTTCGGTCAGGTCGTGATCGAGAAGTATTGTTTGGTAGTCTCGGGTGCTGAGCCAATCGATGGCCTGCTGAATGTCACAGGTCAAATCATGATCGCGCTCGGAGAATTGCTGCTGAAACCAGTAGCAACGCGTCTCGTCGTCTTCCAGGATTAGGACTCTACCGGACCGGCCGTTCTTCATCTATGTGCTGACCTATGGTTTGGTGCCGCTCAACTTTTTTAACTCTTCAAAAGTGCGCCGGCACTGATCGAGCTTCTGCCCGGCCTCGCCCAGTTTTCCCTGAGCAGTCAAACGCTGGTATTCGTCGAACTCCTGGATGGCCCGATTGATCAACTGCTGCGCGTTCTGCGTTGGAGTTGCCGACGGCGACGGCCTGGGCGATGCTGATGGGGGCCCTTCTCGAGTTGGTTCGCCGACCGCCGGCTTGGCTTCCGGCCGCGCTTTTCCTTCGTCGCCGAAGAGGCTGTTCATTGCCTCGTCAAAGTTTAACCCGTAGCCCAAACGCTCCTGCGTAGCCAGCACCACCAAACGCAATTCCGGCATAGGACTCCGCTCAGCCTGAAGGTAAACGGCCTCGACGTAGAGCAACGAACGGCCAATGGGAATGACGAGCAGATGACCACGGCGTACATGCGAGCCCTGCTGATTCCAGAGAGTGAACTGCGAAGAGAGTTGCGCGTTTTGATCGATGCGCGCTTCGATCTGCAATGGACCGTCGATTAGTCGCGACTTGGGAAAGTTATAAACCAGAAGCGAACCGTAGGCGGGCTCGTCACAGCGTCCTGCCATCCAGCCGATCATGTTGTTGCGACTCGCCGGCGTAAACGGCAGTATCTCCACGAATTCATTATTTGTCTTTTCACCAGGTAGCTGCATTAAAACAAAGTACGGCTCCATGGGGATTGTGGCCTGCTGGTTCTGCTCGTTCAGTCCCACCTGGCTGGCCACGCTCCAGACGTCTTCGCGCTGGAAGAACACTTTCGGATTCTGCGTGTGATAGAGGCCGTAGACTTCGCCCTGGGTCTTAATGAGTGTCTCAGGATAACGAATGTGGGCGCGCAGGTCGGCAGGCATTTCACTCGCGTCGTGGAAGAGCGTGGGAAAGGTTGCGCGATACGTAGCAATCAAAGGGTCGTTAGGATCGAACACATAGAACTTGGTGCTGCCATCGTAGGCATCGATGGTGACCTTGACGCTGTTGCGAATGTAATTGATCGTTCCGTCCCCCGCCCGGTAGTGACGCGAATAGGGATAAGTTCCCGCCTCGGTGAAGGCATCCATGATCCAGTACAGCCGCCCATCGTTTGAAATCACTATGTACGGATCGTTGTCGTAGATTAAGAAAGGGGCGAGTCCCTGGACGATCTCGCTAATGTTGCGGTGAATCAAGACGCTGCTGTCCGGCGTAACATCGTCGGAGAAGGGAAGCTTTGAAACATCGCCCAGGGCCCAGGCCAGTACGAAGCGACGGAAGGCACTGCCGACGCGAATGCCCCCGCTGCCCTCGTAGGTCGTATAATTGTTTGCCTCACCCTGCGGATAGTTGAATTCCTTTTGTTTCGTTTTGACGTAAACGTCCGTGTCTGTCTTTTGCCCAAAATAGATCTCCGGCCTGGTGATCTTGATTTCCGGCGCGCTCGATTCGATTGGCATATTCGACAACACGAACTTGGGCATGCCTTCAGCGTCAAAGCCATTCGAGGTATTCATGGTGACACCGTAGCCGTGGGTATAAATCAGTTTCTCGTTCACCCAGTTACGTGAAGACGGCGGCAGCTTTTCGGAATCCACCTCGCGGGTTGACAGCATCATCTGGCGCTTTTGCCCGCCTATGACGTAGCGATCGACATCTACATCGGTGAAGTTGTAGTAGGTACGGATCGCCTGAATCTGCGTCAACGTCTCGTTCAATGCGCGCCAGTCCCAAAGACGAATGTTGTCCAGGGTGGGGCGATTGTTTCCCAGGTCCAGCGCCGCCACTGAGTTCTCCGCATCGAACTCGCGTAACTCAATGCGATCGATACCGTATGCCTGGCGCGTGGCCGCGATGTTGTATTCGATGTAGGGCGTCTCGCGGCCCAGCTCATTTGGCTTGACGATGAAGTTGGTAACGTACCCCGGAATGATTACTGTGGCCACCACATACACAGCGAAGGGGATCGCCAGTGCCAGAATCAGCAAGCGCAGACGTCGCTTAGTTACGGCATTGATCAGCACGATTGCCGCGGCGAGAATCAAGGCGCCGGCGACAAATAGCAGGCCCGGCATAAGGAAGTGGGCCTCCACGTACGTGACACCGGAGAACGTCTGGTGATCTTCCCAAAGGTACGGATAGCGCGACAGGCAGAAGCGCCAGGCAAGCAACAGTAAGTATGCCGTGAGGGGGAACGAGACGGCTGCGATGCTCTTGTTGCGCGCTGCACGGTTCGGAGTTGTCGCCGCCGGTTGTTGCATGTTTGCAATCACGGCATAAACAATCGCGCCGCAAACAAGGATGAAGGCCATCAATAACAGCCACCAGCTAATCAATTGATGAATGGGAAGCGTGAAAAGGTAAAAACCGAGAGACTTATTAAAGATAGGATCGGTAATACTTGTTTGTGCCTGGTGAGTGTAGAGGGCGAAGCGTCGCCAGTTCCCCCGCATGTCGAGGCCGAAGAGCAGACCAAAGAGTAGGGCAACCACCCAGCCTGCGGGTCGCAGGAAGCGAGCCGGCGAAATGCTGACCGGCTGATTGTTTACCATGATCGTCCGTCGCTCCAGCGCATAGGAGCGAAACGTTCGTTCCAGCAACCAGAAGCCGGCCCGGAGAATCACCACCGTCAGCACGGTGAAGACCAGGAACAGGGTTACCTTGAGCCGGAACATGTACCAGTAAACCGGTGCATATCCGAGTGAACCAAACCAGAGCGCGGACAGGTAGATTGAAAGAGAACGAGTTGCGACGATCAGAAGCGGAATGATCGCGACGATGACCCATCGTTTCCAGTGGCGGCGCTGAGACTGATTCAAAGGACCTACATCTATGACCTCGTCATCGAGATCGGGGGGAATTCGATTGCTCATGGCGCCTAGCATACGCCGTTTGTTGCACGTGACTCAATGTACTGAGCATTTCTTTAGCGCAGATGAAGCCCCCAGCGAGACAGATGAATATTTGCCAGCGGCCTTCAGGCTGCTTCCCCGCAGGGTTACTAGACCGGGGGTTGGACGCCAGGTTTAGCAGGCAATAGAACTCCAAAGCCCGTTTCAACGGGCTTACCCGCGAGGCTTTAGCCGTAATGTTAGCGTTGCTGAATTCGAAGCACGCTGAAGCGCGCTAAGCCTTGCGGGCGCCGCTGACACCAGCGCTCAAAGCGCTGGTCTAATAACCTCCGGGAAGCCGTCTGAAGACGCTTGGACCCATGGAAGCATCATCGGATTTACCGTACTATACCTGCGCTGAGTCTAATCTTGGCCGCCACTATTCTCAGGTGATAGACTCAGGCGACGCCATCGAATCGGAAGTGGAACACCAGGACTAAGAATGCTTGCGCCAGATACAGTTTTGCAGGGACGTTACCGGATCGTGAAGCAGCTCGGACAGGGCGGCAGTTTCCGGCTAATCCAGGTTTTCCGAATGAACGGGGCGGCCGCGGCCGAGCACGAATGCGCGGTGGCGTGATGGTAAGAACTCTTCCTGACGGAACGCAGATAGCGACGCAACCGGACGGCACCCGAATAGTGAGGCGGCCCAACGGAGCGATCCGTGTGTTCGGCCCGGGAGAAAAACCCAATCGAAAACCGTTTCGACCGTGACTAAGGCCATCCGGCCAGACCTTCGTTACCGCGAGTCCCACCACGACTCTACTGCCACCGGCTAAATTGAGCTTTGAAAAGACGGAGATAGTTTATGAAGAATGTTACCAGGTATTTCGCCGCGCTCTCGATTATGGCTCTGGCGTTCGGCTTATTAACTGCCCCGGCGAGACCGGCTACGGTTGATGGTGAAACGGGCGCAGTATCGGTAATCAGGGTGACACCGCCGGCGCCGGTGTTCGATCAAAGTAAGCGGCTGGCGGAGCTCGCCGAGCGACGTGCGCGCGTCGCTCGAACAATTGGCGTCAAAGGTCTTCTTATTCTATTTAGCGCGGAGCCGCGCGTTTATACCAATGATGTGGATTATGAGTACCGGCAGGAGAACAATCTTTACTACTTGACGAATCTGAAACAGAAGGGCGCCACGCTGGTGCTGATGCCCGGCAATCCCCAGACGCCTGAGTTGCTGTTCCTGCCGCGACGCAATCCTCGTTCGGAAGTCTGGACCGGGCATATGTACAGTGTGGCAGAAGCGAGCCAGGCATCCGGAATCAAAGAGATTTGGGAAGCAAGCGAGTTTGAGCCCTTTATGCGGGCCATGCGCACGCGACAAGCGTACCGACCGAAAGCCGAAGGACTGCTGATGTCGAACGGTGTCGCCACCACGTCGCCGGCGGCAGGAAGCAGCGACTCTGCGGCACCCGCGGGTTTCGAGTCTTTGTTCGCCGCTGTCGGCAAGGGCGAGGCTGAGCTTTACTTGCTGGTGCCGTCAGAAGGAGAGAGCCGCGAGTACCGCCAGGAACAAAACTTTGCCGCTCAGTGGGCCAAGTCGGCTACCGGTTTCAATGTGCGCAACGCTTCTCCTATATTTGCGGCGATGCGTCTGCGCAAGTCGCCGATGGAGCTGGAAGTGCTGCAGCACGCAATCGACATCACCACCGAAGCGCATGAGCGAGCCCAGACGGTCGCCAACCGCGCCCAATGGGAATATGAAGTCGATTCGGAAGTTACATATACCTTCAAACGCCGCAATGCCGACCACTGGGGCTATCCTTCGATCGTCGGCTGCGGCCCCAGCGCCACCACGCTGCACTACATCGAATCGCAAGCTCCGGTTAAGTCCGGCGAGCTCTTGCTGATGGACGTGGGCGCTGAATATGACCACTATACTGCCGATGTGACGCGCACTTTTCCGGTAAGCGGAAAATTCTCGCCGCTGCAGGCTGAGGTTTACCAGATCGTTTACGATGCCCAGGAAGCTGCGGCCAAACAGATCCGGCCTGGCGTGACCGTTGACACGGTGCAGAAGGCTGCGACCGAAGTAATCAAGAACGGGTTGCTGAAGCTGGGTCTAATTACGGATCTTAACTCTAACCAGTATCGCATCTGGTACATGCATGGATCGTCGCACTGGCTGGGCATGAATGTTCACGACGTCGGCAATTACAGCACGCCGCTGGAGCCGGGTATGGTCTTCACCAACGAGCCGGGCATTTATGTCCGGCTGGATGCAATAGAGAATTTGCCGCAGAACCCCGAGAACGAAAAGTTCATCGCCGCGGTGCGGCCGGCTTTCGAGAAATACAAGGGCATAGGAGTGCGAATCGAAGATGACATCGTAGTGACCGCAGACGGCTGCCGGTGGATGACTGCAGCGCTGCCACGAAGCATTGCGGAT
>JBDUCF010000126.1:0-7403 GCA_040003545.1 Pyrinomonadaceae bacterium
GAACAGCCGAATCGGCCCGCTTCATGTCATTCATATTCCTCTTTGGATTGCCGCGTGATGTCAGGCGCTTTCTCTGCCGATCTGACACTGCGCAATGATCGGATTCGCGGGGCAATCCACTTGCCGCCTTGCGATTGCGTCTATATGGCCCCGTAATGAAGAAAGGTGATTGAGCATGAAGCGAGATAATGCCATTAACCGGAGTTTTGCGCTTTTGTTCGCGCGGCTGGTTCTCGGACTGATTTTCTTTATGGCCGGAGTCTACAAGGTTTTTCAGCTCGGGCCGCTCGAACATGCGCGCAAGTATTTCTTGCCCTATGCCGATACATTCTTGCCAGTCTGGTCGCTGTGGGCTACCGGAGTAGTCATCCCTTTTGTCGAACTAATCGCCGGGGCTTTGGTAATGATCGGCCTGCACACTCGCAAAGCGCTGGTCTCGCTCGGAGTTGTTTTAGTTATCGTGACCTTCGGGCATCTTTTGAGGGAGCCGCTCTACGAATTTCACACGCACGTGATCCCGCGTCTAGCTCTCCTCCTGTTTATCTTTTTGCTACGACGCGAAGACGATCGCTTCTCAGTCGATCATCTACTTGCGCGAAAGAAAAGGTGAATGAGAGATCAGGAATGCGAACTGACTCAGTTACCCTCTCTGCCGCTATGGCGCGGTTACTGGTTTGGGCGCGGGGGCCAACGCGGCTTTTGTTTTCCCACTGCCCGTGTCCAGATCAACGGGCGCCGGGTAGCCCTTGCCCTTCAACGCCGCGATTTCGATCACAATCTCTTTCTGGTTCTTAAGCGGACGCGTGGGTTTCTTCGTCGCGCCGGTTTTTTTACCCTCTGAAGATAAAGCACCAGGCGAAGATACCGGCGTTGGGCCTGCCTTCGCGGCTGGTGACGAGCGCGCGATAGTCGCACTGGACTTGCCGGACAGTAGCGCTAAAGCATCCAACGCCTGCCCTCGCTCTTCCTCGGTTAGATCTCCCAGTTTGACGCCGTTTGCTTCGAGCACGGCGCGCAGGTTCTCTTCAGTGTTTGTGTCCTGATCGTAAACATCCCGATAGATATGCAGCTTGCCGTCCTCGACGACAATCGTTTCGTAGCGCAATTCGACAGGTACCGCGTTGCCAAGTTTCATCTGTTTGGTTTCCGTCTTGTTGCGCGCATAGCCGGCCAGGGCCGCATCGGTCAACTGCGCTCCACCGAGTTGCGCCAGGACTTTTGCAAAGTCACGCACCTGTGGCGTTGTCAGCCCGACGCATCCATGCGAGGCAAAGGTCCCGAGTTTCGCCGGCGACTTGCCACCATGAATCAGGGAAGGCAGCCCGATGGGAATCTTGATTGGCCCCAGCGGATTGAGCGCGCTGCCGGCTTCAACCTTCTCGCCAACGGCAACGTTTTTCATTTTCGCTACCCATGGCTCGTCCGGTGGAGTCCAGGTCGGATTGAAGATGATTGCGCGTGCCTGGCGCAGTCCAGTCGGTAAAGGAAACTGAGGATAGCCGATGCCGATCTTGTACGACTTGATTAGCCGTCCTCCGTCAAAAACGTCCATGCGAAAAGCCGGAGCGTTAACGACTATGCGGGAATCCGTCGGCACTGTATTGGGAGGCATGGCAGCGAATTCCTCAGGAGTGTTTGGGTTCCTGGATCCGGCCGCAGCCTTCTCTGGAGGATTCTCGCCAGCCTCGCTCCAGCGCGCCCGCACCAGGGTCGCAAGCTGCTTGGCTTTTTCTTCACCGATCAACGTTCTGACTTTTTCTTCTGCGGTCTCGCGGGCCGCAGCAGTTTCGCCTTCCGCTTTCCCTGTGGTTCCTTCGTTCAGTTTGGCGGTCTCCGAATGGGCCAATTCCTTGAGTTTCGCAATTTGCTCGTCGTTGAGCTGCAAACGTGACTTAAGCAAACCGGGAAAAGACTCGTCGGCGAAAAAGGCATCCAGCACCGGCAACGTGAGCGGTTCCGCGTTGGCCGCCTTTTCGGCGGACGCTTCCGTCGCTGGAGACGCGGTGGCCGCCGGCGCCGAAGGAGGGACAGCATTCTTGTTGGATTGGTTTGCTGGTTCAGCAGTGCATCCGAGCGCGAGCAGACAGGCCGCGATCGAAACCAGGTGACTTAACAGTCTTTTCATTATCGGTGCTCCTCGTAAATGTACATGTGTCTAGTTGAAATTGAATCTGGTGCGCCTGCTTGTCCCTGCAACGGGCATTCCCACAAGGGAGGTTGGGATTAACCACAATATCGCGAGGCTCACGATGGAAAGGATTCACGCCTTGCACGATAAGCGAACGCGGCCGGCCTGGACTCACTTACGCAGCAACGGGTATGGATTGATGTTTACGCCTTCCCAATAACGTTTCGGATTGGAGATCAGGGAGATGGAAAAGTGCAGGTGGTAATTTCCCGCCCCGGCATTTCCGGTGTCGCCCACGAACGCGATAGTTTCACCTTGCCTGGCGAAGTGGCCTGGCGCCAACCCTTCGGCATAGCGATCCAGATGCGCATAGTAATAGACGAACTTGTTGTCCGTGCTCAATTGGTAAATGGTCGTGCCACCGCGGTCACTCTGAAAAAGCTTTTGAATCGTTCCCTCGGCGGCGGCGAGCACCGGGGTCCCTTGCGGCGCGGCAATATCAATCGCGTCGTGAACGCGCCCTTCGGAACGGGCATCGGCAAACGTGTCGCGCAACTGGTCGGGCCGCACCCCTGCGACCGGAATGATGAGATTAGTCGATGGAGTCTCAAGACCGGGGACGGTTTGCGAAGGACTAATCTGCGGCGCCGGTGCTTCGCTGAATTGTAGAGGCGAGGCAGCCGCCGACGGCGCAGCCGCTGGCACGGCTGGTGAACTGGGTTGTGATCCAGCCGCGGGGTTCGCGCCCGGCTTCTCGGCGGACGGAGCCTCAGATTTGGACCAGGTGACGATGTGTCGCCGGCCATCTCTGGAGGTTCTGCTAAGCCGGACTACCAGGATTACTATGGCCAGTACGACGGCGACAAACGCGAGAACAATTCGAGCGCGGGGATGTCTTACCACTGCATTTAAACCTCGCCCTCCGTCAACGCTGAAATCCCAGCGGCTGCAATGGACGCGGTGAGGTGCCTTCGAAAAACCAACTGGCTCCAACGCGCAGGCGGTGATGCCATGTGGGCAAGCGCGATGTGTACATTGCAAATCGCGCCTGGCGAGCCAGCGCGCCACTAAGCACTTTTCCCGCGGCCAGGACTGCGGCCCGCTCAGTTCCCAGACTGAGCGCTTCGCCAAGCTCGACGAAATGTTTCGTGTGTAGTTTCTGGCCCGCCAGAAACGCGCGCACGTTGCGCCCGAGCAACGTCGATTGTTGAAATGCCAGTTGCGCCGTTCCGGCAAGAGTCGGCACAACGTCTTCGAAGAGCGTGGTATCGCCAAGCGCAAAAACATTTTCGCGTCCGCGCACTTGCAGCGTGGGTTCTACTACGATCAGCCCGCGCCGATCTTTCGAAATCTCCAGCTTTTCCACCAACGGACTGGGGCGGACACCGGCGACCCAGACCGTCGCCGCAGTTTCCATTTCAGTCTGAACTCCGGCGTGTTCAAGCGTAATCGCGCCAGGTCCGACGCGTACAACTCGAGTTTCGGTGTGAACCTCGACCCGGGATTCGAGTAAAGCCTTGTCAACAAACTGGCGAATCTCATCACCCATGCCGGGTACGACCCGATCGCTCATCTCAATGATCATCACGCGTGGCTCGCCGTGAAGCGCCCGCCGCCGAAAGGCATCGCGCAGGAGATCGGCCATCTTTGTGGAAAGCTCGACACCGCTGGCGCCGCCACCGACTACGGCAAAGGTCAACGCACGGTGTACGTCCTGCGGCGGAAGACTGGGCGGAATGTGATCCAGGGCCTCGACCATTCTGGCCCGTAACCGATCGGCGTGGGCCAGCTTGCGAAAAGGGAACGCGTGACGATCTGCGCCTTCGACGCCGGCGTAGTTGGTTACGCCGCCTACGGCCAGAATCAAAACGTCGTAGGCAATAGCACTCTCGCGGCCTTCGATAACCACTTCGTGCTTCTCGAGGTCAATGGCAGTTACCGCACCGCGGACAAAGTTGACGTTCTCGTCGAGCAGTTCTTTGTAATCAGGCGCGATGTGCCAGGCTTCGACTTCGCCGCTGAGATACTCGTAGAGCATCGGCGTGAAGAGAAAGTGATCCTCGTCGCTGATTAGCGTGACATCACCTGAGCCTGCCAGATCCAGTGCCGTGAAAACCCCGCCAAACCCGCCACCCACAATTACAACGCGCGTCTTTTTGCCTGTCATGAAGTGTTAATTACTCTCGAGAGCTGTTCCTGATGGGAAACAGAAAAGGCTGATGGTAACAGAGAAGAATTGGAATGCGCATCCCCAGAGAGCAATGCGGGCTGGATTGTCTGCAAACGCAAAAGCAGAACGGCAACCCGGGGCGGGGTTGCCGTTCTGCCTTCTAACAGGGACGGCGGGTGAGGGGTAAATATTCGTCCCTGTCGCGGAGAAACCCTCGTGCTTAGCGAAGCATGGCTAACAGCTCAACGGTTTCATAAGTGTTACGTGCAAGTCGGTCAGATTCGTGCCGGATGGCGCGCTCTTCACGAGACTGCAGCAACTCGCGACCCGTGCTGTTCCCGCCAGCCCAAACTTCGGCCAGGAAGTAGCGCTGACCATATCGATGGAACACCAGCCGCGCCTGGGTCTTATTTCTCTGCGGCTCAATCGAATTACTTAAGCGCATAACTGATTGACCGGTTTGAGCGCTCCGGATCGCGAGGCCTGTGCCATCGTTGGTAACCGAGATGACAGAGTAATCGCCGGCTGTCATCGTCTTATTCCCGACCGCGAAGTCAAAGGGAATAGCAGCCGACAACCTGTTCGATGCCTGAGCATTGGCCGAAACTACTGCAGCTGCGCATGACAGCGTGACTGCCAACAGCACCATTGTGAAACCTCTTAACATTTCTTTCCTCATTTTTTCTCCTCTTGCCCTCTGGGCAGTGGTCGAATCCACTCGACCTTAAACTTTTTAGGTGGCAACTGGTCTCCTATGAACTTCGGGGGGTTGACCGTGTTGTCAGCTCGTCCATTAGTTTGATTCGCGAGCCGCCGATGTCTATTGCTAACGATGTGCCAGGGATTTGGGAATTTGGATATGCTGAAGAAATTGGCAGAGAACCTTAGGAAAATTGAGAATTAGCCTGGAAGTCTCGGCGGCAACGAGGTGAATCCGGTTGGCCGAGTCAGCAAGATCTCTATCTGATCAGATAGGAAACTCGTCGCCCGTTATCTGATTGGATAGAAATCTCTCGTAGGCGAAGACGTTGCTCGAACTCCTCTGCCCGCGTACACTGCCCAGCTAAAGCAGCGACTCACAAAACTGTCATGCCGCCACGACTCGTAGCGATATCCGGACGATTAACCGGGGCAACTTTCTTTCTGGCTGAGGAAGAGATTGTCATCGGTCGCGAAACCTCTGCCACCGTTTGCATCGCCGACGGTTCAGTATCGCGTCGCCACTCGCGCATCCAGAAGCAGGGGGACGAGTTCGTTCTATCCGATCTGGAGAGCCTCAACGGCACGTTTATTAACGGCGTCCCGGTAAAGACCCGGGCCCTCATGCATGGTGATCGAGTACGGGTGGGAGACTCGCAGTTCCTCGTTCTCCTGCAAGAGGGCGATTCCCCTTCCACCTCCAGCGATATACAGTTTCACGAGCAAGCGCTTAGTGATGAGACCGTTCACCTCCGGTTTGATGACGCGCTATATCTGATGGCTCGCGACCTGACCGCGCTGATGAAAATCAGCACCACAATAAACGCCATTCATGGTTTAGACGAACTACAAAAGACATTGCTGGAGCTTCTCTTCGAAGTTGTTCCGGCCCGGCGGGGCGCCATTCTCTTAAGCGACGACGGCTCTCTGGAGTTCGCGTCATCCTTCGGTTTGGATCGCCTGCGCGGAACAGATGGACCGATCAAAGTGAGCCGGACCATCACACAGAAGGTCATGCGCGAAGGTGTGGCGCTGGTATCAAACCAACCGGCCAAAGACTCGGCGCTCGCCAGTGAGAGCTTAATGACCGACAGGCCAAGTTCGGTGTTGTGCGCTCCGTTGGTGATGCTTGAACGCGCAATTGGCGCCATTTATCTGGAGGCAACGGAACGCGGCGTTCAATTCGATAAAGATCATTTGCCTCTGGTTACGGCAATTGCCGGGATCGCAGCCGTGGCCATAGAAAACGCTCGACACATTGAATGGCTGGAGGGTGAGAATCAGCGGCTGCTTTCCGACGTTAACCTCGAGCACAACATGGTAGGTGAAAGCCCGCCCATGCAGCAGCTTTACCAACTAATTTCGCGGGTGGCGCCGGCGGACTCGACCGTCTTGATAAGCGGAGAGAGCGGCACGGGAAAAGAACTCGCGGCCCGCGCTATTCATCAGAACAGCAAGCGGGCAAACAAGGCATTCGTCGCCGTGAACTGCTCGGCGCTGCCGGAGAACCTGCTCGAGAGTGAGCTGTTTGGACATGAAAAAGGCGCGTTTACCGGCGCTGTCGCCCAAAAGAAAGGTCGCCTTGAGATTGCCGACGGGGGAACGCTATTTCTCGACGAAGTCGGCGAAATCTCTGCAGCACTTCAAGTCAAATTATTGCGTGTATTGCAAGAGCGCGAGTTCGAACGGGTTGGGGGCACGCGCACAATAAAGGTGGATATTCGGCTGATCGCCGCCAGCAACAAGAACCTCGGAGAAGCGATTGCAGAAGGCTCTTTTCGTCAGGACTTGTTTTATCGGCTGAACGTAGTAGCGGTAGAGATGCCGCCCCTGCGAGACCGGCGCGAAGATATTCCGCTACTGGCAAGCTACTTTGTCGAGAAATACAGCGCGAAATGCAATCGACGGGTCAGGAGTATTACACCGGAAGCGCGGGCGCACCTGGTTGGCTATGAATGGCCCGGAAACGTGCGCGAGCTGGAGAATGCCATTGAGCGCGCCGTTGTGCTGGGAACCACCGAACAGGTGCTTCCGGAAGACCTGCCTGAGGTCATCGTGGAGAGCGGGGTCTCGGAAGGCACGCCCGTAACGAAATACCACGACGCCGTAGCGCAGACGAAAAGGCAGATCATTCTCAGTGCCATGGAGCGCGCGAACGGGAGTTATACGGAAGCGGCGCGGATTCTCGAGGTGCATCCCAACTATCTTCACCGCTTAATAAGGAACCTGAGTCTGAAGGAAGCGTTGAAAATGCAGACGGGAACTTCTGCAAAGGCAGCCCCACAGGGAGGAGTAAAGGAAAAACCATGAGGCGAACAATCTTAGTAGCTCTATTACTTCTGGCGCCGATACTTGCTGCGGTGGTGAAAACAACGGGACATACAGGAGCCAGTGGAAGCGATACGG
>JBDUCF010000127.1:0-7369 GCA_040003545.1 Pyrinomonadaceae bacterium
CTCTTCAAGAAACTCCAGCCCGCACGTACCCTGTCCGGCCATCACGAGATAATCGTCGTAAGGCGGCACCATCGTTAGCCTCTCGCTTTCGGCAATGATGCGCGCAAAAGCTTCGCGATCGTCGCGCTGGCGATCGAAGAAGCGGACCTCCGCGCCATAACCGCGGGTCGCCTCGACTTTAGCCTTGGGCGCATCGTTGGGCATTGCCACCACCGCGCGAATGCCGGCCTCGCGAGCAGCGAGAGCCACCGCCTGGGCGTGATTGCCGGAAGAAAATGCTGCCACACCGCATCGTTTCTCTGCGTCGTTGAGCGAAAGAATCTTGTTCGTGGCACCTCGTGCTTTGAATGCGCCGGCGCGCTGCAAGTTCTCGCACTTGAAGAAGACCTGGCAGCCTGCCACTTCGTTGAATGAGCGGGAAGTAAGCACGGGAGTGCGATGAACTCGCGAGCCAATACGCGCGGCGGCTTCTTTGATCAGTTGGAATGTCAGCATTCAATTAGTCGCCGGTGCCGGCCCGGCTGGTCAGCCTTTCATGAGTCCAGCGCCAGCCATCTCGTCCTCTTCAGTCATCTCAAAGACTTCCGCAAACCGTTCGATGATTATGTTCTCTACTGCGCTCATATCAACTTCGCGCCCCATTAGTTCTTTCATTGAGGTCACCGGTTCGCCTTCGCAGGCTATGATCAGATTAAAGTAACTGAGATCGGTGTTGACGTTCAGAGCAAAGCCATGCGTTGTAACCCAACGTGCGATGTGGACGCCGATGGCCGCGACTTTGCCACGATGGGTGTGCACGCCGGTCAATCCGTCGATGCGAAATGCGTCGATACCAAAATCACTGACCGCCCGTATCAGCACGCCTTCCAGGTCGCGCACGAAGCGGTGAACATCCTGGCGATCGGGGCTCAAATTAATAATTGGATAGCCAACAATCTGGCCCAGGCCGTGGTAAGTGATCTTGCCGCCGCGGTTCGTTTCGAAGACTGTTACACCGCGCGCCCGCAGCACATCCGGAGCTGCGACGATCCCACTCTGAGTCGCGCGGCGGCCAATCGTCAGCGTGTGCGGGTGCTCAAGCAGAAGCAAAGTATCGGGCTGAGCACCCGTCAAGACTGCGCGCTCGGTGGTTTTCTGAATGTCGAGCGCAGCGCCATAGTCGACGCGGCCCAGACGCTGGATCTTCAATATTCTTTTGCTCATCGATCCGCGGAAATCGCCGAATGAAGCGGGCGATAAGGGCTGAGATTACCTGAGTGACACCAACATTCTAGCAGCTTGATTCGGAAGCGGCGAAATCCAAATATTTGTCAGTGTGCGAAGCGCGTCGGTTTGGAGTGAAACAAATCTCGTTAACACCTGGCTTCAGCCAGGTGATTAGACGCGTTCTATTAATCATAACCGTTTTAGCCGTTTCCCAATGAAAACCGTTGAAACGGTTGGTGAATCGGCCCTGATGATGGATCACCGCACTGAAGTGCGGTGCCAATGGGAATTTCAAAATGGCTCACTTTCGAGCGGCGCCTACCCTTGACTGGCAGCCACTCGCAGTCATAGGTTGAAAGGCTCGCGGAATGTTTGATCGGGTACGGAGGTTTCACTTGAAACGAATAACTGCTTTGGCTATCGCCTGGCTGATGATTTCACCCGCTGGTGCTTTTTCTCAAACACGCGCACGCAGAACCGCAAAACACCGCGGAGGCACGGCAACCGCACGCAGATCCGCAAATGCGGCGCCGACGGAAGCAGCAAACCGCGTTGCCGACCAAATCAAATTGCTGACCCGGTTTATTTACTTGCTGGGCGGCGTGACTACGAGAATCGAGGCCGCGGATGCCCGCCGCCACGAAGCGTCTTCCGCTGAAATTGCTCAAACGGAAAACAGTAAGGCTTCAGTCAGGACCAGCCTGCAGAATGTGCGCGACGGTCTGGACAAGCTCGAGCTTGATTTTCGCACCACGCCCGGACTGCAGCGTTATTACCCGGGTCTGGCTGGAGTTGCAGCGGCGGGCGCAACTGCGGAACAACAGGCGGCCCAAAATCAGTTCGATCAGGCGGGAAGGACGTTGCTGGGAGTAGTGAATCGCCTGACTGATGCGTTGCTCGACATCCATTGAACAGAAAGTGGCGCAGACTTCAGTCTGTGGTGGACGTCAGGCAATCCACACTGTCTTCACATTCACGAACTCGCGTATACCAAAAGCCCCCAGCTCGCGGCCATAGCCGGAATTCTTCACCCCACCGAACGGTAGCCTCGGGTCTGATGCAACCATGCCGTTGATGAAAACCGATCCGGCGTCGATTTCACCGATGAACCGCGATTGTTCGCCGGCGTCATTGGTCCACGCAGCTGCGCCCAGTCCAAAAGGTGTCGCATTTGCCAGTTCGATCGCCTCATCGACATTGCCGACGCGGAACAAAGAAGCTACCGGTCCGAAAATTTCATCAGCGTAGGCGGGAGAGCCCTTTGGAATATCCACCAGCACGGTAGGTTCGAAAAAGTTTCCCTTCGCGAGGTGACCGGGAGCTTTGAATCTTTCACCGCCCGTCAGAACGCGCGCGCCCGACGCAACACTCTTTCGCACCTGCTCTTCCAGATCTGCCAGAATTTGCCTGGTGGCCAGTGGGCCAATGTCGGTGGCTTCATCCGACGGATCGCCCACCAGTAACGCCTTCATTACCTCGACGAAGCGACTCTCGAATTTATCGTAGATTGACTCATGAATGATGAAGCGCTTGGCGGCAATGCATGACTGGCCATTATTAATAGTGCGGGCTTTCACGGCGGTCGTCACGGCTTTGTCCAGATCGGCCGAAGGCATAACGATGAATGGATCGCTGCCGCCCAGTTCAAGCACGGTCTTCTTGATTTGCTTTCCGGCGATTGCGGCCACACTGCGGCCGGCCGGCTCGCTGCCGGTCAGCGTCGCCGCCGCCACGCGCGAGTCTTCGAGCACCACCTGGACCATATCCGATCCAATCAGAAGTGTCTGAAACGCTCCTTCCGGAAAACCCGCGCGGAGGAAAATTTGTTCTATTGCCAGAGCGCACTGCGGCACGTTCGAAGCGTGCTTCAGCAGGCCTACGTTTCCCGCCATCAGGGCCGGTGCGGCAAAACGAAATACTTGCCAGAAGGGAAAATTCCAGGGCATCACGGCCAGGACCGGACCCAGGGGCTGATAGCGCACGAAACTCTTAGTGGCGTTGGTGGCGACCATCTGCACGGCAAGGTGCGTCTGGGCACTCTCAGCGTAATAGCGGCAAACCAGGGCGCACTTTTCAACTTCCTGCGCCGCGGCCTTGATTGGTTTACCCATCTCAGTAGTCAACATCCTGGCGAATTGCTGCTTTTCTGATTCAAGGATTTGGGCAGCCCGGGTCATGAAGCGCGAGCGCTCTGGAAATGAAGTGCCGCGATACGTCCGGAACGTTAGGGCGGCCCGCTGCAGTTTCTCTTCGAGTTGCGGCGCAGTTAACGGCTCAATAGTTTTTAACGTTTCGCCGGTAGCCGGATTGATTGAAGCGATTGGCATGATGGGTATAAGCAGGTTTCCGCAGAGCCGGTATGTGTCCCGGGATTAGCCTTTCGGCAGCAGGGGCGCCGCGGTTTCTGGTTTCTGTTTGCCCGATTTGCGCACCACCAGCATGCCGATGCCCGCGATGATCATTGCCCCACCGGCAAACGTTCGCCAGTTCAAGTCTTCACTTAAGATTATCACCCCCAGGGTGACGGCAATCACCGGCGTAACCAGGGCAATCAACATCGTCTTAGTCACATCCATGTGCTGGACAAGCCAGTAGTACAGGAGAAACGCGACCACCGAGCCTACGATGGCCAGGTAGAAGAGAGCGACAAAAGCCATCCGCGTCCAATGAAAATGAAAAGGATTTCCTTCAAGCGGAATTCCCACCAGGAGGAGTGGTATCAGACCAAAAAACATCTGCCCGCCCGCGAGGATTGCCGGGTCAAGCCTGGCGCCGCGTGCCTTTACCAGGACGTTCGCGTAAGCGGCGCAGGCTGAGCCAATAACCAGAGCTCCACAGCCGGCCAGTGCTCTTGGACCAGCGACGCTTAACTGGTTGGAAAAAATCACACCAACGCCGGCGACACCCATCACTACTCCAAAGATCTTTGCCGCTGTCATCTGTTCGCCGGGAAGGTAAAAATGGGCAATGACAAGACCAAAAGCGGGAATTGTTGCCTGCAGAAGCGCGGCAAGGCCCGAGGAGATGTATTGTTCACCCCAAAAAAGCAATCCGTAGTTCAAGCTGAAGGACAGCACTCCGGTGACAACGAGCAGCATCCAGTCAGCTCGTCTGCGTGGCAGGGACAGCCGGCGCGCCTTTATGATCGCAAAGAGAATTGCAGAGGCGATTACAAATCGGATGCCCGCAAAAGTGAAGGGAGGGAGATCATCAAGGCCGAGCTTGATGAACAGCCACGTCGAGCCCCAGATGCAGCACAGCACAAGCCAGACGAGGCGAGATTTCATAGTAAAGAAGTCAGAACCGCCTGCGGTAGCGGGCGGTTTATCTAGCACTATCGAGTCGGACCGATAGATTAACCGCCCGCTACCGCAAGCCGTTGATTTCACTCTCAGGCAAGTCGGACCGATAGATCAACCGCCCGCTACCGCAGGCGGTTCTGACAGGCCATTTACGCTGGCGGCATCATGGTCAGCTTGATAACCGCGAACGCGGCGCCCTGCGGATCCTGAAGGATCGCAAAGCGACCGGTGTCCGGAATGTCCATTGGCGGCGCGATCGTTTTGGCGCCCAGTTCCTGGGCCTTCTTTACTTTCCCATCCGTATCGTCCACGGCAAAGTAAACCAGCCAGTTTGGCGGAACGTTTCCCATTTCCGGCGATGGCTTGTACATTCCTCCGGCCGGTCGATCGCCATTCATAAACGACGTGTACGTCATGGGTCCCATCTGCTGAACCTTCTTGCTCCAGCCAAATAGCTTGGTGTAGAAGTCGCCGGCCTTTTCCGTGTCATTGGTGGCGAGCTCATTCCAACAGAATGAGTTGGGCACATTCACTACTCCCGCGCCCTTCTGCGTGCCGGCCTGCCATAACGCAAACACAGCACCTGTCGGATCCTGCACGACTGCCATTCGTCCAATAGTGAAAACATCGAAGGGATCTTTCATCAATGTGCCGCCGGCTTCCTTTGCCTGGGTCGCGGTTTCATCCGCACTTGTTACCGACACGTAGGACAGCCAGTTCGGCGGAATCCCCTGGGCGGTCATCTCCGGCGGCATTTTATAGAGCGCCCCGACGTCCTTCCCGTTCAGCTTCAGCATGGTGTAAACCATACCCGGACCAATGGGATTGTCGGTGGAATCCCAGCCGAACAGCTCCGTATAAAACTTCTTGGCCGCTTCCCCGTCTGTTGTTCCCAGCTCGACCCAGCAAAACGTCCCTGGCGCGTACGCTACTTCTTCCTGCATTTTCGCTTCTGTCATTTCTTTTCTCCTTAACCTGAAGTCTGGAACTGAAAGACAGGGGGAATTGAACAAGAACGTGCTAACGCCTTCGCCTGGGAAGCAGCGATGGATGGAATTTCCGCTCTGTCTAGTTGGGTGGATCCTCTCACGAATTCACATTGGATGACAACAGCTGTAATACAAACTGTCAGCCTGCGCGCTCAACTTCTGCTGTTGAAGGACGCTCATCTTGAAGCGGGGGCACCCTTCCTGACTGCAGGTCGGGGTGGTTGGGAATCCGGGCTGTCAATTGATCCCAAAAACAATGACCCAAAAACAAATTGCGCTGCCTCGCAACCGAAGTTGAAAGCAGCGCAACCTGTTTTGTCCCAATAAACCGCCGAAACGATCTCTTGGAGGCATTTTGGCAACTCAGCATGTACACACTGAAGTCGCCGATTTGTATCCCGAAGCATTGCCGGCGGTCGGCCATCTCCGGTCAGCACGCGATCCGCTTTCACAAATCTCGCATTCTTTCGAATACGGTGCCGTTAGGTTTTTGTTTTGGTGGCTTTACCTCCACCGCCGGTTACGTGCCCGGCAACGAGGCTCAAGCTTGCGCCTGAGCGACTTGGCTCTCCTTTGGCGGGTCCTATCCAAAGGGCGCTACCCGTTTTTATCCGGGCGCTCAAGAAAGCCTCGCAGCTCCCTCTAGCAAGCCTTTCGGCTTCAACACTGGGCGTCATTTGGAACAACAGCCGCCTGTTGGTCCTCTCTCCCGGGCGTTACCGCCTCGTTCGCCGATCCCCGTGTTGGTCATCGAAACCCGTAAGCCCCGCGACGCAGAGGGTTATACTTCAGAGCTTTTTTCCCGTCAAACTTTTATGTGTTTTATTTTTCAGCCGGCCGGTTTTTTTCGGATCCCGAATTTTTCCGAAAAATATCAGCAGAACCGGCCTACTTACGCGTCACGTAATAACCTTCGCGCGCGCGTATGCGAAGCTCAGGACGGGTGGGAACAGCGACTTTGATGTGCAGAAACTTTCCTTTGGCTGATTCGTCACCGGAATAATATTGCAGCAGGTATTGGGCGCGCAGCTCCGCAGCAATACGCTGAAACACAGCGTCCAGGTTTCCGGTGGCCTCCGGGACAAAAGCTGATCCGCCGGTCGCGTCTGCCAGCTGCTGCATGCCCTCCTGGCCGCGCCGGGTCATAACGTTCAAGTGCATTGTGTTTCCGCTGGGGTTAATTGAGTAGAAAGCGGCATCGGCGCGCTGCACTTCGCGTTGAACTTCACGCAGGGCCCGGTCATAAATTTTACGTCTGGTTTCCGGTGCGATTGCTTCCTGCTCTTTCGCCGTTTCGCCAATGGCTTTCTTAATTCGCTCGCTGAAGTTATCTACGCCATCGGAAATTGCCAGGACTACCCGACGGTGCCGCGCGGGTGTCTTCTCGCCCAGATAGTTCGCTGCTTCAACTACGGTGTCGAAGAACGCCGTTGGCCCCTTATCGCTGGCGGGTTGCAAGCTTAGTAGGCCACTGGCTGCGACATCGGAGGTCGCACTGATCTGGCGAAGAACCGGCGTTCTGTCTATGACGAAGATGGTGGCGCGGTCGCCGGGCTTCAGAACCTGCTTTAGAAAGCGGGCCGCAGCATCCTTCTCAAATTCAAAACTGGCATTGATGCTACCTGAAATATCGATCAGCAGAGCAATCTCCAGGGCAACTTGTTCTGCGTCACCGATCTGAGCTATCTGCTGCTCGCGCCCTTCTTCCAGCAAACGAAAGCTATCTGCTTTCAAGCCCAGCACCGGTTGGCCGGCAGCATCAGTCACTGACACGGGCACCACGACCAGATTCGAGCTTATTCGTATAACCTCGTATTCTTCGTCTTGCGGAATTTTGGGAGTTGGACTGGGCTTAGGTAACAGAGGGGGTAA
>JBDUCF010000128.1:0-7295 GCA_040003545.1 Pyrinomonadaceae bacterium
GCGGAAAGGCGTTCAGGCCGCACCGGTTCTTAGTCTTAATCTAAGTCCCGCCGACCGCCTGTTTTTTCTTTTCGTGAAGAACCAGGAGATCGGCGGGACTTTTGCTTTTACGGCACGTTTCAAACTTCCAATTAATACAAACCAGTTGCGCACTGCTTCTTCTGGTCGTGCTCCTCACGATTCTGGCCTGCTGCGGCCGGGGGTCGCTACCTAAGACAGAACGCACAACGGAGACATCTGAGACAAGGCAGGTCTTTGACGAGGCCGGGCGAAAAGTCACGCTCCCTCTGAGGATTGAACGGATCGTTTCGCTAGCGCCAAACCTGACCGAGATCGTTTACGCGGTGGGGGCTGGTGATCAATTGGTCGGAGATACGGAATACTGCGATTACCCGGCCCAGGCGAAGAGCGTCCCGAAGATTGGCGACACAATGCATCCGAGCGTGGAACGCATCATAGCGCTCAAGCCGCAGGTAGTACTGGTCTCAACCGCCTCGCAGCTCGAAGCATTCACAAAGCAACTCGACCAGCAGCGAATCGCCGTTTACGTCACCAACCCGCGCAGTCTCGACGAGATCTTTCATTCAATTACAGTTTTAGGCGGCATGTTTGGCCACCCCGAACAGGCGGCACTGCTCGCGACGGATTTGCGTAAGCGCGCCGAAGGGGTCCAAGCGAGGATTGGCGAGATCAAACCAGTCAGCGTCTTTTATCAGGTTTCCGGTGAACCCCTGTACACCATTGGCCGCGATGCATATTTAACCGACTTGGTTAGGCGAGCGGGCGGGGCTTCAGTGACGGCCGATGTGCCCGGTGCGTTTCCACGATACAGCGACGAAGCGGCGTTAGCCGCGCGACCCGAGGCAATCATTCTCCCGACTGGAGGAGCGATGGGAACGGCCAACTCGAACGTCGCAGCGCCGCTTCGGAATTCTCCCGCTGTCCGGAATAACAGGGCTTACAAGATCAACGACGATCATTTGTCGCGCCCGGGGCCGCGACTGGTTGATGGTCTCGAGGAGATGGCGCGTGCGTTACACCCTGAGGCTTTCAAGTAGTTTGCAGTTCAAGCGTGAAGCTTACGGATATGAACGAAGACAATCTGAAGATTGAACTCTGAACTGCTTGAATCGTAATGATGAGTACCCACCAAACGTCACTTGATGCAGGCCATGCGACCCTGAAGAAGGCGCTTAGCGTGTGCGGTTTGCTCTTGCTCCTGCTCCTGGTCGTCTTCGTCGTTGCGTCAGTAGTGGGAAGTCAGCGGCTGCCTTTGGCTTCGTCACTCTGTGCCCTGACGGGCAGATCCAATTGCGGACTCTCATCCGACCAGCAGGCCATTCTGTTTGACATTCGGTTGCCTCGAATTCTACTCGCCGGAGCTGTGGGTATTTGCCTGGCGACGGCGGGTGCGGGTTACCAAGCTTTACTACGCAATCCACTCGCCGAGCCTTACCTACTCGGTGTCTCCAATGGTGCTGCGGTGGGAACGATGATCGCGCTGGTTTTTTTGGGAACACACGAATGGAGCCGCCCGATATTGGCATTCGCCGGCGCGCTGGGCGCCACGTTTGTCGTTTACCGCCTGGCACGCGGACGAGCGGGGACAACGCCGGAGCGGCTGATACTAGCCGGGGTCATTGTCACGACGTTTCTTTCGTCCGGGATCGTTTTCATAACGACGTTGATGGATGCCACGCGGATTCGCTCGTTTACCTTCTGGTTGCTGGGAGATCTATCGGGCACTACCTCGAGTTTGCTTCTCGTAACCTTTATCGCCGCCGGCATAGGAGTCGTGGTCCTAGCGTCGAATGCGCGTTCCCTCAACCTGATGATGCTCGGCGAGCGTGACGCTTTCGATCTCGGAGTCGAAGTCGGACGTGTGCGGATAACAGTCTTCGTAGCCGCTAGTCTGCTCGTGGGAGCGTCAGTGGCGTCGAGCGGATCGGTTGGCTATGTCGGGCTTGTAGTGCCGCATCTGGTGCGTCTTTCTTTCGGTAGCGACAACCGCGTGGTGATTGTGGCATCCGCTCTGGCAGGCGCAGCGTTTGTCATTCTGGCCGATACAGTCGCGCGCACCATCATCGCGCCTCGAGAACTGCCAGTGGGCGCTATTACGGCTCTTATCGGGGCGCCGTTGTTTGTTTATTTGTTGAAACGGCGATAGTCAGAACCACCTGCGTAAGCGGGTGGATGATTTACCGCAGTGGATTGAATCTGAAAGCCCACCCGCTAACGCAGGTGGTGCTGACAAGAAATGCTCGAAGCACACGAAATTACGGTTAACTATGGAGCGCGGATGGCGGTCTCCGCCGTCTCGCTCAAGCTGGAACCGCGGCAGGTGACGGCCATTATCGGGCCAAACGGAGCGGGCAAGTCCACGATGTTACGAACTCTAAACGGCGGACTGGAAGCCGCCTCGGGCGAAATTTTCCTGGATGGCCGGCTACTCAATTCTTATTCGCGACTCGCAACAGCAAAGCGCATCGCCGTAGTTGCACAGGAAGCGGATCTCCGTTTTCCAGTGACTGTTTTCGAATTTGTTTTGGGAGGGAGATACGCCTGGGCCAGCACAGGGGGATGGGGTTGGGAAACATCGCACGATCTTGAAGTTGCGCAGGAAGTGCTTCGCGAAACTCAACTCGATGAGCTTAGCGGGCGGCTCATGAATGAGTTATCTGGAGGCGAACGCCAGCGCGCAGTGCTTGCACGCGCATTGGCCACCGAAGCTGGAATTCTGTTACTTGATGAACCGACGGCAAATTTGGATCTGGCACATCAAGCGGCGATCCTGGCCCTGGTCAGAAAACGATGCGATGACCGCGAAACAGCCGCGCTGGTTGTTACCCACGACATCAATCTTGCTGCGGAATTTTCAGATCATATCTTACTAATGAAAGATGGGAAGAGTGTCGCCTTTGGTGAGCCGGACGAAGTTTTGACGCCGGACCTTCTCAAAGAATTGTTTGCAGTCAGGGTTTTAGTCGATGCACATCCGATAACGGGAGTTCCTCGGATCACGCCGGTGCATGAATCGCTCCGGTAATCCGTAACCATGAATCACGAGCTGATGTAGGGGCGTCTCTCCGTGGGCGCCCCCGGTGAGTCACCAGTGGGGCGCACACGGAGAACGCGCCTCCACACGAACTACGATGCGCCAGAGGTAAGGGAAGAGCGGTGAAACGCCGCCACTGCCCTCGCAACTGTGAACGGCAACGAAATCTGCGACGAAGCCACTGTCCAACATCGGATGGGAAGGCGCAGAGAGTAGGTAAAGTATTTTGGCCGTGAGTCAGGAGACCGGTCTCTTAATGCGCGTCTTTGCCACTCTTCCGAAGGGGAGGAGAAGGAGACACTTGAATCATGAAGAAGAGAATTAGTAGTAGCAGTTTGATTGTGATCGTATCCGTGCTCTTGTTGGTGCTTACCCATTCGGCATTGGCGTTGGCACAAACAACTGGCAATACATCTGTCACCGGTCAGGTGAAAGATCCGCAAGGGGCAAGTTTGCCGGGCGCGACAGTAACGCTTTATGGCCGTCAGCGTACTTTTCGCCTTAGCACATTCACGGATTCATCCGGCACCTATCGCTTTGAAAGGCTTGCCCCGGGGGAGTACCTGGTGGAAGCGGAGGCAGAGGGACTTGCATCAGCAAGTGCGCAACAAGTGGCCGTCCAGCGTGGTCAGACGGCAACGCTCGACATTCGGCTGGAACTGGCAGGTGTGCGAAGCACAGTTGTGATTACTGCATCCGACACTCCGCAATCGGTCGACGAAGTCTCCAAAGCAATTTCGGTCGTAGACCAGCAGGAGATCGATGAACGCGACGAGTCTGCGATCGCGGAAGCCTTGCGGAGCGTTCCAGGTTTGCGAATACAACAGCTTGGCGGGCCAGGCTCGTTCACCTCGATCAAAACACGCGGATTGCGCAATGAAGACACCGCCGTCCTGATTGACGGGCTGCGCTTTCGCGACGCTGCGGCTCCTCAGGGCGACGCCTCAGGTTTCCTGGAAGACTTGATCGTTACCGACGTAAGCCGAGTTGAGGTTTTGCGCGGGTCAGGCTCGTCGCTCTATGGCTCGAACGCCATCGGCGGCGTCATCAATCTGGTGACAGACGAGGGAGGCGGCCCTTTCCACGGGAGTTTGCTCGCCGAAGGCGGCGGACTAGGCATGTTTCGAGCGCGAGCGCGGGTGTCTGGTGGTGCCCGCAACAATGGCATTGTTTACAGCGCCGGCTTTTCCCACCTTAATGTCACGCGCGGTATTGATGATCAGGATGAAGTCCGCAACACAAGCGGGCAAGGCCGCGTCCTTTTTCGCCTCACGCCCAGCGCTACGCTCTCGGGGCGCATCTACGCAACAACTTCACGTTTACAACTGAACAACTCTCCGCAAGCCATCGGCAATCTACCGGCGAGCGGCATCATCCAAGCCGTCCCGCTCTCGCTGACTGAACTGCGTCGCTATGAAGTGCGTGTTCCCATTTCGCAACTGAATGTTGGCGCGGCGAACTTCATCCCGGCGGCCAACGATCCTGACAATTTGCGCAAGGCGAACTTCTTCTCCGGCGCGATTGTTTTCACCCAGCGCCCGACGGAAGCGTTTGGCTACACACTCAGCTATCAAGGTCTGGCAACAAACCGCACCAGTCTTAATGGGCCGCTGGGAGTCAGTTTTCAGCCGGTTGGCGGCAGTACGCGATCGGATTTCGATGCACGCCTTCACACACTGAATGCGCGGTTTGATGCAATGGCCGGACGCATCAATCTCCTCACCGGCGGTTATGAGTTTGAATCGGAGAAATTCACGAATCCGTCGTTCCCGGTCAATCCCGCCAACAACTCCAGGGTTGACGTAACGCAGCGGAGCCATGCGCTCTTTATCCAGGATCAATTGCGGTTCATGGAAGATCGCCTGCAAATCTCTGCCGCATTTCGCACGCAGTTTTTCCGGCTCCAACAGCCTTTGTTCGCGCCGGCCGCATCAGCACCTTACAGCGGGATCAAGTTTCAATCACCTCCGACGGCCTACACAGGGGATGGCTCGATCGCCTATCTGTTCCGCACGTCAGGCTCGAAAGTGCGCGCCCACGCCGGTAACGGTTATCGCGCTCCGTCACTATTTGAACGCTTTGGCACCTTCTTCGGAAGCTTCGGCTACTCCATCTTTGGCGACCCGCGCTTGCGACCGGATCGGTCCATTGCAGTTGACGCGGGCATTGACCAAACATTCTACCGAAATCGCGCGCGCGCTTCGGCGACTTACTTCTACACCCGTCTTCAGGAAGTGATTATTTTCGACTTCTCCGGTGCGATCAGTCCGGCAACAGATCCGTTTGGCCGCTTCGGCGGATATCGCAACACGAATGGTGGCATTGCTCGCGGCGTCGAGTTGAGTTTGACAGCAGCGCCTACGCGCAAGCTGAACGTCTCGGCAGCTTATACCTATACGAAGAGTCTGCAGCGCACGCCTCAAGTGCCGGGCGTCCTCCGTTCGCTGGTGGTTCCCGATCATCAATTCTCGCTAATTGCTACCCAGCGTTTCGGTGGCCGCGTCCTGATTAATTTTGATCTTTCGGCATCCAGCGATTATCTGGCGCCGATATTTGATCCCAACACCTTCGTCAGCCGTGCTTATCGATTCCGGGGACTAGCCAAGGCAGATCTGGGCGGAAGCTACACAGTGCCGCTTAACGAATCACAGTCCCTGCGTTTCTTCGGTTATGTGGACAATATGTTCGGCCGAGAGTATTTCGAGAGCGGCTTTCGCACGCCAGGACGCTCCGGGCGGGCGGGCGCTTCGCTCAGCTTCTGAGTTTGTTATGAACGAAATCGAAACTGTATCCGGCAATGCCCCCGTCGTTGCTAAAACTGCAGTGTTGATGTCGTGGAGCGGTGGCAAGGATAGTTGTATTGCGCTGTATGAGATCCAACGAACGCAAGACTATCGCGTGGCAGCGCTCCTAACGACCCTTACGCGGGATTACGACCGGATTAGTATGCATGGCGTCCGGCGTGAGTTACTCGAAAGGCAGGCGACGAGCCTGGGTTTACCGCTTCATCAGGTTTTCATTTCGAAAGACGCGACAAACGAGGAGTATGAGATGCGGATGGGCGAGGCATTCTTGCTGCACCGCGAACAGGGAATAGGTTCAATAGTATTTGGTGATCTCTTTCTTGAAGACGTCAGAATCTATCGCGAGCAATTTCTCGCCCGACACAATATGCGCGGGCTTTTTCCCGTGTGGCAGCGTGACACCTCCTGCCTCATCAAGGAATTTATCGAGTTGGGTTTCAAGGCGGTGGTTACTTGTGTCAACTCAAAAGTCCTCGACCAATCCTTTGCCGGCAGATTAATCGATGAAGCTTTTCTTTCATCACTGCCTGGGCACGTCGATCCGTGTGGCGAGAACGGAGAATTCCATTCTTTCGTTTTTGATGGGCCCATCTTCGCAGAGGCAGTAGAGTTTGGTATCGGCGAGGCTGTCTTAAGGGATGGCTTCTGGTTTCGTGACTTGTTACCGCACCCATGAAGTTTGCTTCTTAGCTATTAAGGGTAGGGACCCCCTAGTGAGACTACCGCGACATATCGTTTCGTTTCTGCCTTTCGCGACTGAAACGGCATGCGCCTTAGGACTGTCTGACCAAATGGTAGTCTTAGGAACACTGTGAAAGAAAAAAACTGCTCAAGCTGTGGAGAGGGCTTTACTTGTGGGGCTGACGTGCGGGAAAAGCGATGCTGGTGCGATGCCTTGCCTCAAATTCCCTTAGCTTCAATTGCCGTTAGCGATTGTTTTTGTCCTCAGTGCCTGAGCGACGCAATAAGAGCAACACTCCCCGTGGGCTGCCCGGTTGAGGAATGCTCATCTCGGATCAGGGCAGCCGAACCGATTGAGGCCGCTGCAAAAACAGACATGGGCCAGCCGAATCTGCTTCTGGAAGGAGAAGATTATTATTCGGAGGGTGGCATGATGGTATTTACTGCGAGCTATCATCGCCGCCGGGGTTACTGTTGCGAAAGCGCTTGCCGCCATTGTCCGTTCAACGAATAACCAGGTAACTGGCCGGCCCGAGCGAGCAATATTTACCAGAAATATTTGAGAATGGGGTTCCGCGCACCTGGTGCTTTAGGGAGAGGCCGGATCAATTTTCGCTCGGACGCGGCGCACTATTTTGCGTAATCGGATAACATCTTGAGTTGCATTTATCTGTAAAAAAAATGTTGACAAGCTGAGTTACCCGGGTATAGTCTGCGCGTTGTCGCAAGTAAGTTGGCCTCGCAAACACGTTGAC
>JBDUCF010000129.1:0-7276 GCA_040003545.1 Pyrinomonadaceae bacterium
AGAGCGCGGCCGGATAGACGCCGTGCGGCAGTATGGAGCGATACGCTTCGGAAACAGCCCGCCCGATCAAGCGGTCACGAACGAAACGTCCGTTGACGAACAGATACTGGGCGTCGCGGGAGGTCCGTCGTTCGCGCGGCGCGGAGACATAGCCGCTGACTTGCGTCAGTTGCGTGCCGCGGAAGGCTTCCTCCGGTTGCGGCGCGCCAACTTCCAGCAGGTTATCGATGAACTGGGCTCCAAAAACCTGATAGGCACGCTCCCGCAAATCGTTCGCCGGAGTGGCCCGCAGAGTCTCGCGTCCACTGTTTGTCAGCGTAAAGGAGATTTCCGGATGGGCCAGCGCATAATGCGTCACCAGGTTGGTCAGATGAAAACTTTCCGTCGCTTCCGAACGCAGGAACTTTCTGCGCGCCGGAACATTGAAAAAGAGATCGCGCACGATAATAGTAGTACCGCGCGGATGGGCTGCATCCTTCACATCCCGCATCCGTCCGCCCTCAACCACCACGCGGGTTGCCGCAGTTGCCTCCTCCGTTCTGGTAATTAACTCGACGCGCGCGACTGAGGCGATCGAAGCCAGCGCCTCGCCGCGAAAACCGAGAGTCCCAATCGCGCTCAAGTCATCGGCACTGCTGATCTTCGAAGTAGCATGACGCTCGAACGCGAGGATGGCATCGTCGCGTGTCATGCCTTCACCGTCGTCCGTGATTTTCAAGAGCCGGCGGCCACCTGCTTCTATATCGATGACAATCCGAGTGGCGGCCGCATCAATCGAATTCTCGACCAGTTCTTTACAGACTGAGGCGGGACGCTCGACGACCTCGCCGGCGGCGATGAGGTTTGCAAGGTGATCAGAAAGGACGCGGATTTTGGTCATTATTGCTGGTCAGTTGTTAGTGTTAGTTGTCAGTTGTGAATCCAAGTTGAAGTGCAACTCTTATAGACCTAAAAGAGCACTGGTACCGCGAAGCGGTTGCGTCTCAAAGCCCAGGGTTGCTTCAACCCTGGGAAAGTAGTTCCGATTTTCATCAACCCGGAACGGGTTGCGCCAGCGGACTCAACCGCGTTGCGGTTGAAATCGTCCATTTAATCCTGAAACCCAGGGTAGCCGAAACGGCAGCCCTGGGCTCTGTGACTCAACCGCTTTGCGGTAAGGCAATACAAGTCAGAAGGCTAGCGAGCTATCTCAAATTACGAACCAACTACCCACTAACAACTAACAACTGACATGCTCTTTAAAGATAAAGGACCTGATGATCGGGCGAACCAAGGTTGATCGCGTTGTAGATCCAATCAACGGAGTAATGTCCGTGACGCGCCAACAAGGAAGTGATGTTGATACGGCGCTCCTGCAAAGTCTTTTCGGGATAAAGCAGATCGAAAGCGCGCGCCAGTTGCCGGTGCACGGCTTCGTCGCGGGCCATCTGCGCGCGATGGAAGCGGCTGCGCAACCCTTCGATCTGGTAGTTGATCTTTCGCCGCCCCGTCTCCAGCGCATCCGCCAGGGTGGGATCGACCTGGCGTAGTTCCTGCTGCAACGAGTCAAGCTCGTCGTTCACCTTCTCTTCAGTGCGGTTGAATGATTCCGCGGCCGCCGTGCCCAGATGTTCTTCCACCACCCGAGCCAGCACACTATCCAAACCCCCAAAGAAGTCAGTCAACGAAAGATCATATCGCTCCAGGGAACGTCCCGTATGTTTCTCCACGATAGTCATACTGGCCCGAGGGAGAATAGGGGTGACCGGTCTTTCCAGCACACGATAGACCTCGCCAGTCTGCGCGAAGTAAGCAATCTCAGCCGCGCCGCCGTAGTAGGCAATTGTGGGCAGCAGGTAGTCCTGGACCACGGCGCGCAACGTCACGTTGGGACTGAATTTTTCCGGCTCGCGCCGGGCCCACTCCGCCAGATTCTCCGCGGTGTATTCGGGTGCTGGGTTGAGCCCTCCCTTACGGTCGGGCTTCTGATCGTCGCTACCTTCTTTGGCTTGATACTTCCCGGCCTCAGTTCGCATCAACGCATGGCGCGCCCCTTTGTCGTCAAGCAGAAACAAAGGAAAAGAGTTTTCCGAGGCCACCACTTGCGCGTGATACCCCGCGCTTTCCAGTTCGCGGCTTCGTTTCTCTACGGCGATGGCAATTTCATGCGAACGGCGAGCGGCTTCGGCGTAGAGAGGAGCTGCCAACTTTTTTAATTGCGAATCGAGCGGATCGAGAAGTATCAAGCCGTGTTGGCCCAACAGCCGCGTCACCATGCGCGCGAAGGCATCACCGTAACGGTATCCGGGGTGCCAGGAATCGCGTAACAACTTTTCGACTGCCGGCCGAAACTCGGTGTCCGGCAGCTCATTCAGAAGTTGCTCGACGGCTTTCTCGATCGATTCGTCGAGCACCACGTTTCCCACCGGGACGCCCTCGGTATGCATTTCGGCCGGGACGCTAACGCTGGCAAGCGTACAGTCGCGATTAATGAACTCCGCTTTCGCCACCTCGGCAAAGTCATGGTCCTCCGTGGCGATCCAGAAAACGGGGACGGCCTTCGTCCCGCGCTGCGTAAGACATCCGGCGAGTTTCACGGCCGACAGTGCTTTGTAAATTGTATAAAGCGGCCCGGAAAAAAGTCCCGCCTGCTGTCCGGAGACCACGGCCACACAATCCTGCTCGTTCAGCACCTTGATGTTGTCCAGCGTTTGTTCACTCGCGCCCCAGGACTGATTCATTCGCGCCAGCGCGTTGCACAAGGCGTCGCGATCTGTTTTGTGGTTAGCCAGGACTTCGGGTGCTCGCGCCGGCAACTCGTGATGAAAGCGAACGGCCGAAGGATAGAACCGCTGCAGTGCGATTGGATCGTTGAGGTAGTCGAGAAACAGACGCGTCTGCTGCGGGATGCGATCGAAAGGGATGGTTTCGACTCGCAGGCCGGCTTCTTCAGGCGTGCTGTAACAAGCAGTTTCCGCGGTGGTCAATTTGGGTTTGCTCCTGCCTGAACATTTTACGCGGGACGTGCAGGTTGTACCAGCAAGGAGACCTATCAACAAAGGCTGGGGGGTGATGTTTCATTAACACCTCACTTCAGTGAGTGGCCACTCGCACCCAGATAACCAGCCAGCCGTTTCAACGTCTTTCGGTGAAAACCGTTGAAACGGTTACAGGACTCAACGAAACTGCCGTATCACCTCACTGAAGTGGGGTGTTAATGAGATATTGCCTCATTTCAAACTGACCAGTACACACGTGTTAGGGTGCCAATTCCTCGAAAGCTAATTCCGAAGTATGGTCCATTGCCGAGGCGTTTTCGAGCAAGCTACTGATTTCGGCGATCGCTTCCCTTCCCGGAGCTTGCAGCGGCGCCCGCACTGCGCCGCCGGCGTAGCCGAGCAGATCAAGCGCAGCCTTCAAACCGCCGATGCCGTAGGCTTTTGTGACCGCTCGGGCCAGGGGAGTCAGATACTGCTGCAGCTCTGTGGCGCGGACATTGTCTCCGTCCAGTGAAGCTCGAATAATTTGACCGCAAAGAGCAGGCGCGACACAGCCGACAGCGAGAATAGCGCCCGCCGCGCCCGCGCGTAAGGCTTCATCGAGCACGGTACCGTTTCCCGTCAAGACTACGAAGTCTTCGGGAGAAATGGGATCGCGGCGCACCAGATTGATCGTCTTCTGCAAACCTTCGATGTCGGCGGAACTGTCTTTGACGCCCATGATGTTCTTGTGCCGGCTCAGCGTCGCCACTGTCTCGGGATCAATCTTGATCCCCGTCAGGTCCGGCATGTTGTAAAGAATCACCGGAACCGGCGCGGCGCCGGCGACCTCATTGTAGTGCCCGACGAGGGCTGCCTGAGTAATTGCTGCTCGATAAAAGTGCGGAGTGATCACCAGCACGGCGTCGGCGCCCGCGGCGGCTGCCCGTTCTATTTCAGCGATCGTTCCGCGCCTGCTCTGCTGGCCCGCGCCCGCTATGAAAGCGAAGCCGGTGGGCACTACTTCACGCGCGGTCTCGATCACCTGAACATATTCGCGCTCGTCCAGATGAACACGCTCGCCGGTTGAACCCAGCACTACATAGCCGGCGATGCCTGTGTGGTTCCACTTCCGGATGTTGGAACGCAGGCCGTCAAGGTCCAAACCGCCATCGCTAAGGAAAGGCGTAGTGATCGGAAGCAGAAGGCCGCACAGATCTCGTGGAGAGAAGTATGCGGCGCGGGAAGTGTGATTGCTTTTATCGTTGTCGGGCGCCAAAGCGACGGCATTATAACGGCCCAGTCAGCGCGCACGCAAAGAGGATTCAAGCAGAGTAATTATCCGAGTTTGAAAACATTGATACTTCGTGACAAGCAGCCGTCTTCAGACGGCTTTCCCGAAGGGTTACTAGACCAGCGCTTTTCAGCGCTGGGGTCAAACTCGTCTGAGCCTCAGATACGCCGAAGGCGTTTGATAATTTAGCCCGGCGTAGCACGCCGGGAAACAAGTCAGGTGAGATCCCTACCCTGAAGGGGTTTGAGAATCGTTGTTGAGAGGCTTGGGCAACGCTTTCAGCGTAGGGATGAAGAAATAAACTTAGCCCCAGGGTGATACCCTGGGCTAAGTTATGCAACGCCTTCGGCGTAAAGACCACGAGTCGGCTCCTATAGCTCAGGGCAATCGACTTCAACGAATTCCCCTTTAATGACAACTCGGCAGCTTGAACGAGCCAATGCGCGTGTGCCATTTATAGGCGCCGGTCTGCTTCTGATATTCAGTCGAATACCAAAACGTACAGTCGTCATTCGGATCAACGGTCAACGTGCTGTAGTCGCCCCAGCGGCCAATCGAATCACACTTCTGATGCCCATGGGAATCGAGAATGGGATCTCCGTTGTCTTCGCTCATCAAACAATCGCAGCTCCCGTTTGTCAGTTTACATCGCTGCGTTCCACTACCCGGCTGAAGCACCGTTTCCGGCAAAAGCTTTCCTAAAGGATCGCCGGGCCCGCGGCTGGCGTAACGAATACCGGCGAACAGCGAGGTGCTTGAGACGCTGTAGCCAAGGGCGATATTTCCGGCTTTATCCATCGCCATGCTGCCCATCCAGCGATGAATTGTGCCCGGAGCATAGGTGCCTTGTTGAAATACAGTGGGCGCCGGGCCATTTAGATTGCGTAACTCGTACCAGCGCACACCCGTGCGGGTGCTGGGTGGGCCAGTGTCAACCGCGTGATTGACCACCAGGGACTCGTGATCGTTGAAGCGACGATAGGCCAAACGAAACATCATACGTTCACCGAGCGTGTCGAGCTTCTCAGGATTACCCGCTCCCGGCTGCGGCACACAAGCTTCGCCGCTGCCCTTGCACGAAAGAGTGAAGGGCGCTACAGCGATCGTGCTATTCGGTTGATGCGTCGGGCCTACGCCGAAAGTCGAGTTTGCCGGCGTGTTCCAGTCCACCTGAAACTTCCAGAAGTTCAGCGAGGTCGAGTTATTGCCAAGATTCAAAAAGTAGTTTGGAGTTCCGGCGGGAGGCGCGGCCGGTCCATTCGCGTTTCCCTGAGCATCAGCAAGCGCACTGCTGGCCCCATCAAGGTCGGCAGGCAGCAGACTGAAGAAACTTGCGCTTAATTGAAAGCACTGCTGTTTCGCGGGCAAGCCCTGCAACATTTGCCGGCGGTCGTAAGCGCACACACGCGGGCCAATCAACCTGTCCTGGGGCGTGTACATGTTGAAGGTAACGTAATAGCCATCCGGCCAGACACCAATCTTCGGATAATCGTCCATTGACTGGTAAGGGAATTCATAAAGGTGATAGGTGCCGGCGGCGTCGGAAGTAGTGGAAACCGCCACGCATTGCGAGAAGCCTTCGCTAACCCCGTCACTAACAGAAAACTGGGCCAACACCCACCGGCGAGCAATCTTGTCGAACTGAACGACAGGGTCGCCATCATTATTTTTCGCGCAGTTGCCGCCCAGCGGTCGCCAAAGCTCATTCCCGGGCACGCGACCGACGATTTTTGCGCCCGTCGCCTTATCAAATACGGCAAAGCCGCCATTCACCCACTGCACATATTGTGTGTCGCCCACGGCGCCGCTGGTGTCCGGAGGCTCAGACTTGACGTCGAAGTCGCCCTGCGGGCCGCTGAACCCGTTTCCGACGCCCTCAATTGATTTTCCGGCAACCGGCATCTCACCCGCTGCTGCTCCGGTTGCGCTTGAGTGATGGGTTCCCAAACTTGCTGACGCCTGTAACACAGGATCCCTGGGTGTGGGAGCCAGATTTACGAGCACGTTCGGGTTAAGCCGAATTCGTTTCTTTTCGCGCCCGCCGGCAAGGTTGACGGGAAAAGGCGGCATGCCCCGAAGTGGCCGCGTTGAGGTAGCCACACGCGATGCGGGAATCACCTCCGCTTGTCCCTGTAAAGGCGCACCGGCGATTGCAGTATTGGTGCGTGGCGTGTACGTCGAGATCATCAGCGCGGCGATCAAGGCGAAGAGCGCCAGAAGCCAGTGTTGAGGATTGCGATTTCGTCTGAGGATTGGCTCGCGATTAGTCTTTGACATTTTTCACCCTCCACTAATTAAAGTGATGACAGTCAGTCGCTTAATAACCTGGCGTTCGGATCTCCAAATCCGGCGGCCAACGATGGGGCCCGCAGCAGCCGCAGATCAACTTCCAGCACGGAAGCATTGAACAGATCTCCGCCATCGCCGGTGGCTTTCAACCTGTCTATGTGTAACTGAAATCGGGCCAGAACTCTTTTCAAAACTTCTCCGGCAGTTAACCCCTCGGCAAAGCCCCGATCAATCTCTGAATCGCATTCAAAGAACACTTCAGCCAAACTCGGCGGATAGGTAAAGTTGTCGCTGTAGCCGAAGTAAGCCTTGCAGCCATGGGCGACAAAACTCGGCCCCAGCCCTGCGGCCGTCTTGCATGAAAGGAAATGCACGATCTTCCCTTTTGACTCTTTCGTGCTCAAGTTGCTCTTGCTGAAAATCGCTTCCTCATTATTGCCGGTGTAGCTGTTCGGAAACCCGTGGCCGACGCCGGTGAGATAAATCACTTCCGGTTTTCGCGCCTCCGGCGCAACCCTCGCTCGGCGGGCCATCGCGCCCTGGCGACGAACGACTGTGAATCCCTTCTGCTCGAAATAGGGATAGACATTCTCCTCTCGATAATCGAAAGGCGCTTTAGTCACTGGATCAGAATCGGCGTCAATGGCCAACACCACTGCTTTCGTTCCGGTGCCGGCAGCCGGCGCACGCCGTTTCTTCCTGGCAGACTTATTTTTCTTCTTGACTGATTTGGTGG
>JBDUCF010000130.1:0-7241 GCA_040003545.1 Pyrinomonadaceae bacterium
CTGACCCGCCCAAGATCGAATATGTCTTTACCTGGCTGCACGGCCACTACATCACGCTCGATTACGTTGCCACGAAACCAGTCATCCCGGTGGTTACGGTGAGCACGAAGGCGCCGGGTAAGGACGCCAACGGCAACCCTGAGTTCGGCAAGAAGCAGATAGTCAGCAGCGCATTTCCATTTCTGAGCGGTTACGACGCCGACGGCGGCGTGAACTTGGTGAATCTGAAGCCGAAGACCCACTACCACTTCATCATTATGGCCAAAGACGAAAAAGGAGGCGTGGCTTACAAGACTGGTGAATTCACCACGGCGAAACCGTTTGCGAATGTCGTCTTCGAAAAGATATTTATGATTGACGATAGCGAAGGCCCTACGGCAGGGGCCGGCGACATGACGTTTGGCTTCTTCGTTAACGGCAAGAACGCGCTCGGGCCTAAAAAATCCGTGCCGACGAATACAAAGTACGAGGAATTCGGCACGGGCGAGACGCACACATACAATATTCGCTCCACCCTGGAAGACCCGCCTGACAAGTTGGAAATCAGAGTAAACGGCGCTGACCAGGACGATGCTCCCGAATTTGTGATTCCACAAAGGGATTGCACTGAGGATGTCGTCAGTCCAACCTTAAAGAATGACAACTGGGTTGGATGCGAGGATGCGGTTGCGACCATGACGGCTAATCTGAATTCTCTGCCGGTTGGCACTGATGAGGAAACGCCGAAATCTTTTACGATGACTGCTGTCGGTGGGGACAAAGGTAACTTGCAGTTCAAGGTGTTTGGTCAATTTTGGGTGCACTACGGAGGAGGCGTCCCGTACATGAATAAGTAAAGCTCATGGAGGCTAATTTTAGCGCCAAACGCTTCGGCCCTAGTGCCATCCAAGATTCGAAGACCGCATGAGCAGCATGCGGTCTTTTTCATTTTTGGAGACTTCTCGGCGTGCCGCGTTTCTCAATAATGGGATTGACCCATCCCGAAAGCGAAACATTTCATCCTCAGATTGGTCGCCGGCCAACCGCCTCATTACGACCTGCGCGCTGCCAGCCATTACCAAAGCGCGCCCATAACCGCAGTTAACAACTTCTGTCTTTGCATCATTCTGTGGCTGGCACACGCTTTGAGTCCACAATGTGCGGAAATCTCTATTGTGCGGGCGAGACCTTCTGCACATCGCGCACTTGCCAGTCAATTTCATGGATATTAAACGCACCGGTAAATCCAAGCTTAAGAAACGTGTTCGCACGGCAATTTTCGTCGGCATCGGGCTGGTCGCAGTCGGTGGGATCACGTTGGTGCTGGCCAGACTGAAGCCCGCTTCACCCACGCTCGACCGTTCCACTGCCGTCATCGACACAGTCAAGCGCGGCCAGATGCTGCGCGAAGTGCGGGGCATTGGAACGTTAGTGCCACAGCTAACGCGCTGGGTGCCGGCGCCTGCTGATGGCCGAGTCGAAAAGATTCTGGTTCAAGCCGGCGTCGAAGTTGGATCTGACACAGTGATCGCGGAGCTTTCAAATCCGCAGATGGAACAGCAGGCGTTGGATGCCGACTTTCAAGTGAAGGCGGCCGAAGCTGACCTGGAGAATCTTCGTGTGCGCCTGGAAGGCGATACCATGACGCAGCAATCGGCGATTGCCACCATCAATTCGGAATACAGTCAGGCGAAGTTGCAGCTCGATACCGACGAGGTGCTAGCCAAACAAGGCCTGGTTCCGGAGCTGTTGCTGAAAATCTCGCGCAGTAAGGTTCAGGATCTCGCCAACCGGCTAAGAGTTGAACAGCAACGGCTGGCAATAGGCGGCAAATCAACTAAAGCGCAAGTGAACGCGCAACAGTCGCGCCTCCAGCAATTGCGCGCGCTCGCCAGACTTAAAAGGGACCAGGTCGATGCTCTGAAAGTACGAGCCGGCACCAACGGAGTGTTACAGCAGGTCTCAGTCCAGGTGGGCCAACAGGTGACACCGGGATTGAATATGGCGCGCGTTGCCGATCCCCAGTCGCTCAAGGCTGAACTAAAGATTGCCGAGACACAAATCAAGGACGTCAAACTGGGCCAACCAGTCGCCGTGGACACGCGCAACGGAATTATTCAGGGGCAAGTTCTGCGCATAGACCCGGCGGCGCGTGAAGGCACCTTTACCGTCGATGTCGAGCTGACCGGACCTCTTCCGGGAAGCGCTCGTCCCGATTTGAGCGTCGATGGAACAATCGAACTTGAACGACTTAGCAACGTTTTATACGTGGGCCGTCCCGCCTTTGGGCAGGGACAGCAAACCGTCGGCCTGTTTCGCTTGACGCCTGATGGACAGGAAGCTGTGCGCACGCAGGTAACGCTGGGCCGCAGTTCCGTAAGCACCATCGAGATCGTAAACGGCCTGCGCGAAGGCGACCAGGTAATTTTATCTGACACGTCAGCATTAGACAGTTACAACCGAATCCGAATTCGTTGATTGGTTGTCAGTACTACCCGCGATAGCGGGTGGGTTGATCGAGCGGCTATGACGACCCGCCCGCTATCGCCGGCGTACTGACATGACGACAAACCTCAGTTTGTCGGACCCAACGCGCTACTGACACAACGACAGACTCTAGTTTGTCGGACACGAGGCTGTCAGTACCACCTGCGATAGCGGGTGGGTTGATTCGAGCGACACCCGCCCGCTCTCGCAGGCGGTACTGACTACATACCAAGGAGACCACAAATGAGCTCAGCCGATCCCCTGATTCACCTGTCAGATGTAAAGAAGGTGTTCTACACCGATGAAGTGGAAACGCACGCGCTTTCCGGAATACATCTCGACATCCAGAAGGGGGAATACCTCTCGATTGCCGGGCCTTCGGGCTGCGGAAAATCTACCCTTCTCTCCATCCTGGGCTTGCTCGATACGCCGAGTGATGGCGAGTACGTGCTCAATGAAACCCCGGTGGAGAATCTTTCTTTAGCCCAACGCGCACGGATTCGCAATCGCGAGGTTGGCTTCATCTTCCAAAGCTTCAATCTGATCGGAGACCTCACCGTCTACGAGAACGTGGAGCTACCGCTGACCTATCGCGGCATGAACTCCAGCGACAGAAAGAAACGAGTGACGGATGCGTTGGAGAGCGTCGGGATGGGCCATCGCGCCAAGCATCTGCCCAGCCAGCTTTCCGGCGGTCAGCAGCAACGCGTGGCCGTGGCGCGCGCGGTGGGCGGACAACCAAGCATCCTGCTGGCGGACGAGCCCACGGGCAATTTGGATTCAACCAATGGCGAAGCGGTGATGGAACTCCTGCGCGAGTTGCATCGGGGCGGCGCCACCATCTGCATGGTGACCCACGACGCGCGTTACGCGCAGCACGCCGACCGCATTGTCCACCTGTTTGACGGCCTCATTGTTGAGGAAGAGGCGGGGGCCAACCGGCGCGAAGTAGCGGAAGCGAGCGGGCGATCACCAGAGAGCGGGTTCGGGGCCAAAATATGATCAAGCTGCGCAATATTGAAAAGACTTTCTCGCACGGCCCAGCGAAGACCTACGTTTTGCGCCGGATCGACCTGGACATACAAGCGGGCGAGTTTGTCTCGATCATGGGGCCCTCCGGCGCCGGCAAATCGACCTTACTGCACATCCTGGGAATGCACGATCAGCTGTGGGGCGGCGAATACTTTTTTGAAGAAGTTGCGGTGCACGCGCTGGACCAAAAGAAGCGAGCGGCGTTGCGCAATCGTAACATCGGTTTTGTCTTTCAAAGCTATCACCTGCTCGACGATCAGACAGTCTTTGAGAACCTGGAACTGCCGCTCTCCTATCGCGACGTCGGAAAGAAGGATCGGCAATCAATCGTCTGCGACACGCTCGATCGATTTCAAATCGTAGGCAAGAAGGATCTTTTCCCCAGCCAGCTTTCCGGCGGTCAGCAGCAGTTGGTGGGAATCGCCCGCGCGGTGGTGGCAAATCCGCGAATTATTCTGGCGGACGAGCCGACTGGAAATCTCCATTCCAGCCAGGGCAAAGAAATCATGGACATGTTCAAGCGTCTCAATGACGAAGGCACGACCATCGTTCAGGTCACCCACTCCGAGACCAACGCCGAGTATGGCAACCGGATCGTGCGTCTGGAAGATGGCTGGGTCGTCAAGCAGTAAAGCGTGATTAGAAATCTTATGCATACCCCGGGACCACACACGTTGCCGCCTCCTGTTCCGAAGGCCTTGATCGCCGACGATCAGCCGGACGTGCTGACCGCGCTGCGTTTGCAGGAATTGCTTAGTGAATTACTGACTGAGGACCACAGACTCCCAGCCGCCGAATTGCGCGATCGGATCATGGGAGCAGTAAACGAATTCAGCGATGGCGAAGTCTATGACGATGCGACCTTGATGATTGTCAAAGTCGATTGAATGTCAGGAGGACGGCTATGGAATCACTGCTGCGGGATATTAAATTCGCCGTTCGCTCCCTCTCCAAACGCCCGGGCTTTACGGCGGTTGCTGTGCTTACGCTGGCGCTGGGCATTGCCGCCAATACGACAATCTTTAGCACCGAGGATGCGCTCGTCCTTCACCCCTTCTCCTTTCCCAACCAGGAACGGCTGTTAGTCCTATGGGAACAGAATCTGGCGATTGGCAATGTGCGCGGATCGGTGGCGCCGGGGAACTTCACAGACTGGCGCGAACAAAATCAAACTTGTGAACAACTGGTCGCGATTGAGCAACGTTCCTTCGATGTCGCCGATGGATCACATCCGGAGCGCTTCCCCGGCTACGGCGTTACGCAAGGCTTTTTCGATGCGTTGGGTGTAAAGGCCGCACATGGCCGGACCTTTCTGCCGGAAGAGAACGAGCCGGGGCACGAGCAGGTAGTGATCCTCAAACACAGCTTCTGGCAACAGCACTTCGGCGGTGATCCAAGCATTGTTGGCAAGACGATCACTCTTAACCGACAAGCTTTCACAGTAGTCGGTGTCATGCCGGCGGACTTCAACTATCCCTACAACGGCGGCGAGATGTGGGCCCCGCTCCTCTTCGACAAGAACGAGCTGCACAATCGCGGCAACCACTACCTCCGGATCATCGGCCTGTTGAAGCCGGGCGTCACCGTCGCCCAGGCGAACGCTGATCTGCGCGCCATTGCCAGGCGCGAGCAGCAACAATTTCCTGAAACAAACAGTGGCCGCGATGCTTCGGTGGTAACGCTTACTGACGACGCTGTCAGAGGAGCGCGGACCGGTGTGCCCATTCTGATGGGCGCCGTGGTTTTCGTGCTGCTGATCGCGTGCGCAAATGTAGCCAATCTGTTGTTAGTGCGGGCTGCGTCACGGCAACGAGAAACCGCGGTGCGCCTGGCTCTGGGGGCGAGCCGTTCGCGACTGATTCGGGAAGCGCTCACCGAAAGCGTGCTGCTGGCACTCATTGGAGGCGCGCTGGGCATATTCATCTCAGTTTGGTCAATCCAGGCCCTGGCTCATGGCATCCCGGAAGGATTTTCGAAGTTCATTCCGGGATGGAGTCGTCTGGGCGTAAACCTCAACGTCCTGGCTTTTACTTTCATTGTCTCGCTGCTGGCCGGCGCCTTCGCGGGCCTGGCTTCAGTTTGGCATTCGACGAGGATGAATGTGAACGAGGCCCTCAAAGCAGGCGGCAGAGGCGATTCCGGCCGGAGCGGACACAATCGATTACGCAGCGTGCTGGTTGTTTCGGAAGTCGCCCTCTCCCTCGTGCTTCTAATCGGCGCTGGATTGATGGTGCGAAGTTTTGTAGAGATGCAACGCGCTGATCTCGGCATCCGGCCGGAGAATGTGCTGGCAATGGAGACTTCGCTGCCGCGGGATGAGTACAAGGACGATAGTAAGAGACTCGACTTCTATAAGCAACTCCTCGGACGCGTGGGAAGCCTGCCGGGAGTAACAAAAGCCGGGGCCGTCAATCTCGTTCCGTTTAGTTCGGCGGACGACAGCAATACATTTCAAATCGTCGGTCAACCGCCGTTTCCGAAAGGTCAGGAGCCTTATGTCGAGGTACGCGTGGCGACTCCTGGTTACTTCGATGCAATCGGGACAATGCTCCGCTCAGGGAGATTGTTCAATGAACAGGACGATGCAAAAGCAGCCAGGGTTGTTTTGATCAATGAAACGTTTGCCAGGAGATTCTTACCGCGTCAACAACCAATCGGACAGCGATTGGATCTGGGCGGCAGCGGCAAGGAGGCGCGGGAAATAATCGGAGTCGTAGCTGACGTGAAAAACGACGACCTCGATGAACAACCTGATCCGAGTGTGTATCTGCCCTACTCCCAGAACATTTTGCGAACGATGAATCTGGTTATCCGCACGACGCAGGATCCAACTCCACTGGCTTCTGCCGTGCGCAGCGAAGTGCGGTCGCTGGATGCAACTCTGCCGGTTTCCAACGTCAAAACAGTTAGCCAGATGATTTACGAACGAATCTCGCCCAAACGATTGATGACTTACATCCTGGCGGTCTATGCGCTGTGCGCTTTGTTGCTGGCCGCGGTGGGAATTTACGGCGTGATGTCTTACGCGGTCACTCAGCGTACGCAGGAGATTGGTATTCGCATGGCGCTGGGCGCGCGAGCCGCCGACGTTTTGAAGTTAGTGATTAAGAACGGAATGTCCCTCGCGTTGATCGGGGTCGGAATCGGACTGGCCGGAGCGTTTGCGTTGACTCGCCTGTTGGCGAATTTGCTGTTCCATGTGACCTCGACCGATACGGCGACTTTTGCGGGTGTTTCGACTTGTTTGATTCTAGTCGCGCTGCTGGCTTGCTACGTACCGGCGCGACGAGCAACGAAAGTAGATCCGTTGGTGGCTCTTCGTGACGAGTAGGTGGCACAGAGTTCAGTCTGTGATTGTGTTGGCGCGGTAAATTGAGCGCTGAGTAATGTTCCAGGGAAGAGGAGTTAATCGGCAAGAGGAACGAACATGAACTCTTTATTGCAGGACTTGCGTTATGGATTGCGGACGATGCGAAAGGCGCCTGGCGTCTCTGCCATCGCTGTCCTTTCACTTGCGCTCGGGATTGGCGCCAACACGGCGCTGTTTAGCATCGTCGATTCAATGTTACTGAAGATGCTGCCCGTTAAAGAGCCGGCGCGGCTGGTGCTTTTCCGATCAGTGGCGCCCCGTGAGTTCACTGCCGGTAGCTATCACGGCAACGCCCAAACCGATGAGGCCGGTAGGAGCAATATGACCTCGTTCCCGTATCAGAGCTATCAACGAATGCGGGAGCAGCAAAGCG
>JBDUCF010000131.1:0-7229 GCA_040003545.1 Pyrinomonadaceae bacterium
GCGTGCGGCTCTGCCGCCGTACAATGCGGAAAGCCTATGGCTTTCCGTTGGGAAGTTATTAAACACTATCGAGGCTAAGCCTCACCTCTGAGGCATAGCTCGGGACTTCGGAAAAAAGACGCATAAAAAGAAGCTAGCTTGATGGGCTCCTCGAACCCAGCAACAACCGTACTCAGTTCAAGAGAGGACTTCCAAGTAATTTTCGAGCCCTGTCAGCTTCTTGATGATACTGCTTAGGGTGAACTCTAAGTGTGATTTAGTGAGACCAGCGTTGTGATAATACACCAGCACTCAAATCCAAACATAAACGAAGTTTGGTTCCCACTTGCCGTTAACCTACCACGCGTTAGATAATGCGCCACAACTCAACGACTGAGGAGGAAAATATGATTTCGTTAAAGCGCATTTCCGTTACTATGTTCGCAGTCTCATTGCTTGTCCTGTCGGGCGCACAATTCGCGTCAGCGCAAGCTCCGCCCGCAGTACGCGTCCCGCGTCCCAGCCAGGGCGCAAGCGTCATGCAGACAATTGGCGTAACGGACGTGACCATCACCTACAGCCGCCCCGGTGTTAAGGGCAGGAAAATTTGGGGCGACCCTACGCCCGCACAAGCAAGCGTTAAAGGCGAGGCCACGCTTGATAACCAAAATCTCCGACCAAAGGACGCGGCGATCGTTCCCTGGGGTCACGCCTGGCGCACCGGAGCCAATGAGGCAACGCAGTTCGTCGTTACGGATGACGTGTTGATTAACGGCCAGAAACTTCCCGCGGGCAGCTACAGCCTACACACCGTCCCCACCAAGGATGAATGGACCATCATCTTCAACAGCGTGGCAAACCAATGGGGTAGCTTCGACTATAACCCGGCCAAGGATACGTTGCGGGTGAAGGTCAAACCGGAATGGGTTAACGAAAACCAGGAATGGCTCATGTACTCGTTTGACCCGGTGACCGATAACTCGGCCCAGGTAAACATTCGTTGGGAAAAAGTTCGGGTCCCCTTCACTGTGGAAGTGAAGGACATTAAGGCGATGGCTCTGGCGAAAGCACGCGCGGCGGTAGCCGCTGCCAAACCCGACAATTGGCGCACGCCATTGTCAGCAGCAAACTACGTCTTTCAAAATCCGGCGGGCGCAGATCTCGCGGAAGCAAACCGATGGCTCGAACAGTCTATTAAGGCCAAAGAGACTTTCCAAAACATGTACACCAAGGCGCGTGTTCTTGCTGGACAGGGCAAGACTGATGAAGCCATTGCCGCAGGAGAGCGGGCCCTGGTGTTGGGCAAAGAGGCCAAGGCCGATACCAGCGACCTGGAAAAACGCCTGGCGGAATGGAAAGGCAAAAAGATGTAGGCAGGCCGCCTGTTTACCCTTTGCGAGGTCGATAAAACACATCTATTCGACAGACATTGCCAACCAGATATGTCTTGTGTATAGTCTTTTGCAATTAGATGGTTGGTGAATCCTTCCATCCAAGTGGTTGCTGGGGTGAGGACAGTAACCACAAATAGAAGAGGCGCGACAGCCCAAAACTGTTGCGCCTTTTCGCTTTTCATACTAATGAGAGTACAGTACGGTATCGAGTTTACTCACCCCAGGCGTGGTCGAGGAGACTCCCATGCTTTAAGAGGAGCGGCAGCGTCGGACGTTGCCGTTCTTGCTTTGGGGGCGTCGTGGTCACCATGGAGAAAAATATGAAGCGGATCCGTCTTGCAGGCATTTTCCTGTTGATGTTGCTGATGGCCGCGCAGCTTTATGCGCAACCACCGGCGCAACAGGCCGAGTCAGACTTACTGACTCTCGATGCCGTCTTCACCTACCGCCCGAAATCCTTGAATGCCGTCCAGTGGCAAGCGAATGGCAGCGGTTATTTGACGCTCGAACCTTCGGCAAGCAAAAGAGAAGCCCCGGACATTGTGCGCTATGACGCCGTAACGGGCGAAAGAACGATTCTGATTTCGGCGGAGAATCTGGTACCACCGGGTGGGGCCGCCGCATTGGTAGTCGAAGATTTTGAGGTCAGCCCGGACGGCCAGAAGCTTTTGCTTTTTACCAATACAGCTCGCGTATGGCGCAGCAACACGCGCGGCGACTACTGGGTCGTGGATCTAAAGACCTGGAAGCTACACAAGCTTGGCGGTGACGCGAAGCCGTCAACGCTCATGTTTGCGAAGTTCTCGCCCGACGGAACCCGCGCCGGCTACGTGCGCGAAAACAACATCTACGTTGAAGGTCTGGCCGCTGGCGGCATTACGCAACTAACCAGGGACGGTTCGCGCTACCTCGTCAACGGCACTTTCGATTGGGTATATGAGGAGGAGCTCTTTTGCCGCGATGGTTGGCGTTGGAGTCCTGACGGAAAGCAGATTGCTTACTGGCAGCTCAATTCCGAAGGCGTCAAGGAAATGCTGCTGATTAATAACACCGCGGGACTCTATCCGGTTATTACTTCTTTTCCCTACCCGAAAGCCGGCGAAATGAATTCTGCTGCCCGGGCCGGCGTTATTAGCGTTACCGGTGGGTCCACTCGTTGGTTCAACGTTCCCGGCGACCCGCGCGATAACTATTTGGCGCGAATGGAATGGGCGGACAGTTCGGACGAGGTGATCATTCAGCAACTGAACCGGCTGCAAAACACCAACAGCGTCATGATGGGAGATGCTCGCAACGGAAACGTGCGTCCGATCATGACTGAAAAGGATGACGCCTGGGTTGACGTTGCCTGGGGCGATATCGACTGGGACAAGCGAGGGCTGGCGCGCGGCGAGGTAGAGTGGCTCGACAAAGGCAAAAGGTTTTTGTGGGCCAGTGAACGCGACGGCTGGCGGCATATCTATTCCATCTCCCGCGACGGTAAAGATGCAAAGTGTATTACGCCGGGCAATTTCGATGTGATCGGCGTCGACCAGGTTGATGAGCCGCGCGGCAGGCTCTATTTCACAGCCTCGCCGGCTAATGCTACGCAGCGATATCTATTCAGCGTTCGGCTCAACGGTGAGGGCAAAGCTGAACGGTTGTCACCGGCAAATCAGCCGGGCATGCACAGCTACACCATTTCTCCGCACGGAGATCTTGCGATTCATACCTTTTCCACTTTCAACACTCCGCCACTCATCGACATCGTGAAGCTGCCGCAACACACGACTCAGAGAATGCTGATTGACAACCGGGAGCTGCGGGAGCGTCTGAGTAAACTCAAGCAAGTCCCTTCGGAGTTTTTCCGCGTGGATATCGGAGAGGGCGTGCAACTTGACGGCTGGATGATGAAGCCGCCTGACTTCGATCCGAGCAAACGCTATCCAGTGCTCTTCTATGTGTACGGCGAACCCTGGGGTCAGACCGTCCTCGACAGCTGGGGTGGAACAACGTTGATGTGGCACAAGATGCTGGCGCAGCAGGGCTACATCGTGATGAGCGTGGATAATCGCGGCACGCCAGCTCCGCGCGGCAGGGCCTGGCGCAAAGTGATCTATCGCCGGATGGGAATAGTAAATTCCGGCGACCAGGCCGATGCCGTCAAGGCCATTATCAAATGGCCTTTTGTCGATGCCGCGCGCGTCGGCATCTGGGGCTGGAGCGGTGGAGGTTCTTCAAGCCTCAACGCGATTTTCCGTTACCCGGATCTCTATCACATGGCCATGGCTGTCGCGCCGGTCCCCGATCTTCATTACTACGATACGATCTACCAGGAACGTTACTGCCGGCGGCCCCAGGACAATCCTGAGGAATATAAGCAAAGCTCACCAATCACATTTGCCGGCCAGTTAAAAGGGCAATTGCTGGTGGTGCACGGTACTGGCGACGACAATGTTCACTATCAGGGGACTGAAGCTCTGATCAACGCCCTGGTGGCAGCCAACAAACCGTTTACGATAATGAGTTATCCGAATCGTTCGCATGGGATCTACGAAGGTCGCGGCACAACCCGTCACCTTTATGGCTTGCTGACGCGTTACCTCAATGAAAAACTGCCCAGCGGGCCGCGCGGCGAATGATGGCCGGGACTCAGCAAAAGAGCAGAAACGATCCACCGGTCTCGCGAAGCCGGCCGAACGTAACTCGGGGAAACTGCGTGTGATTTCCGATATCGTTCTCTTACCCTTGGTGCTGGTACTTACTCTGGATATAATCCCCCCATGAAAACACCCCTAAGACATTTCTTCGCTTTTCTTCTGACCATTCTGTTTGCAGTTTCACCGGCCCTCGCCACCTGTGGAGGCGGCGGTGGCGGCGGTGGGGGCGGCAATATGTCAGGAGGCAGCGGTGCCGGGGCAGCTCCCACGGTCTATTACGTGCCGTGGAAAATTCGCAAGCCAACGGATACGCCGGCCGCAGGACTGGTCCTTTACTGGTTCCCGGCTTCAACTGCCGAGCTGAAGAATTCGAGTTTGCGCGAATCGCGCACTCTATCTTTGTACGCCTCGCAGTGCATATCGATGGAGTTGGCGGACGGCACGACGCCGAACGCCCAGAAACTATTAGGCGAATCCAGGGCCCCCGTCGCGGTGCTGGCCACTCCTGACGGCACGCCCGTCGGCAAACTCGAGAACAAAGACGGAAAGCTCAAAGTCGTCGAAGTGGAAAAGCTGGTCCAGAATGAAGTCACACAGCGCGAGAGCGCACTTGACGATCGCTTGAAAGAGGCGAAGGCCAAAGTTACCGCCGGAGATAACGCGTCTGCTATCAAGCTCTATCAGTCAATTGCCGGCGAGAAGTGTATGTTTCCCAAGAAGGCGAAGGAAGCTGCCAAAGAATTGAAGAAACTTGGTGTCGCCGACATCGCTGCCATCTCCAATGTTCCGATTTTTGAGACCACCGCGAGCGAGCGCATCGAACGAACGATGCGTCGCGGTTTGATTGCGGAACTCAACGGCAGGTATGTAGCTGCCGACAAGCTTTACAATCAGGCGCATCTGATGGATCCAGCCGACCCCACGCCCTTGCGTTACCTCGGCGAAAACTATCGCCACAACATCGGCGATTGGAACAAAGCCCGCACCACATTCGAAACCATTCTGAATATGCCGGCTGATCCACTTTCACGCGCGGTGGCGTTTCATGGCCTGGGCAAGATGACCATTCATGAGGGTGCGTTCAAAAAAGGTTTGGGACTGATGGAGCAGTCCGTCGCGGAGTATCCCCTCGCTTTGGCTTACCGTAACCTGGCTGTGTATTGGAATTCGGAAGGCGACATGGCGAAAGGCAGCGATTACACGCAAAAAGCTCTCGCGCTCGATCCGACGGATCCTTACAACCTGGTATTCTCCGCGGTCTTCATGTCCGCCTCCGGCCATGGCGACGAAGCGTTGAAAATCGCCCGCGCAAATGTGAATCTTCTGCCTGCGTCTTATAACCTGGCCGGAATTTACGCGCAGAACGGCCAGCGGGAAAAAGCGCTCGCTTTACTCAGACGCCACTTCTTCCAGTACGAGCGCTACGCCGCGGTGCGCGCCAAGGAAATGATGGAAGCGCGCGTTGACGTAGTTTTTGATTCGTTGCGTGAAGATAAGGCTTTCATCGCACTCACCAGCGGCGCTGACGGCAAACTCCCGATGCCTATGAAAGCAATGGGCATGCGCTAAGTGATAAAGGTGAATTGCACAACCTGTAATCCCCGTCTTTGAATCTGGCCCACGAATAGCACTCCAATCTCGGCGCGACTGTCCGCTCGGCACGCAAGCTACCGGCGTGCTCCGCAAACTAACAGTTTGCGCTACCAGTACTCAAAACGGAGCCCAACTTGACGCAAAATTCTCTAACCTCGACGAACGCCGCTGGGCGTGCCGGCGCCGACGCGGTTCATGGTTACCGGATCTGGCAAGTGATCTTGGCCTCTGCTGTGGGCACAATGATCGAGTGGTACGACTTCTATATCTTCGGCAGCCTGGCCATCGTCATCTCGCCGCTCTTCTATCCCAGCGGCAATAATACGCTGGCTCTTATCGCCTATCTTTCCACGTTCGCGGTGGGCTTCGTCGTCCGTCCCTTCGGCGCCCTCTTCTTCGGACGCATCGGTGATCTGGTCGGACGCAAGTACGCTTTCCTGGTGACCCTGCTCATCATGGGAGGCGCTACGGCATTGATTGGTTTCCTGCCCACCTACGCCACGATCGGGATCTTCGCGCCGATAATACTTCTGCTGATTCGCATACTGCAGGGACTTGCCCTGGGTGGCGAATATGGTGGCGCGGCCGTTTACGTGGCCGAGCACGTGCCCGATGAAAGACGCGGTTTCTACACCAGTTTCATTCAGATCACGGCAACGCTTGGTCTTTTCCTGTCGCTTCTTGTCGTTCTTTTCGTGCAGAACTCGATGAGCAAAGAGGCCTTCAGCTCCTGGGGCTGGCGCATTCCATTCGTAATCTCGATCTTTCTGGTCGGCATCTCGCTCTACATCAGGCTGCGCATGAAAGAGTCGCCCATCTTCAGAAAGATCAAAAGCGCCGGCATGACGTCGGTGCAACCACTGAAAGAGGCATTCACAAGATGGGAAAACCTTAGGCGGGTCCTGATCTCGCTCTTTGGCGCCACGGCGGGTCAGGGCGTTGTTTGGTACACCGGCCAGTTCTACGCCTTGTTTTATCTGCAAACAATTCTGAAGGTGAACGGGCGCTCAGCTAACTATATCGTGGCCATTGCGCTTCTGATCGGCATGCCGTTGTTTGTGTTTTTCGGCGCCCTTTCGGATCGCATTGGGCGCAAGTGGATCATGATGTTGGGATGTTTGCTGGGCGCAGTTCTTTATTTGCCTATCTATAAAGCGATGCAGCTGGCGGCCGGCTCCGCTGTGGTGACTGCGGTGTCGCAGCGAAATGCGGTCACGGGCGCCATCAATTTGACGCCGCAGACTCTTGTATACGGCGTGTTGCAGCCTGCCAAAGAGGTGCTGCCTTACACAGACTTCAGCTCCTTCATCGGCTCTCCCATCGCGTGGAAATTAATTCTGTTGGTGTTTGTGCAGGTTATCTTCGTGACGATGGTTTACGGCCCCATCGCAGCTTATTTGGTTGAGGCCTTCCCGGCAAAGATCAGGTACACATCACTCTCTTTACCCTATCACATCGGCAACGGCGTCTTTGGGGGGTTGCTGCCGCTAATCGGGCTGGCCGTCATTGCGCAAACGGGCGACATCTATGCTGGTTTGTATTACCCGATCATAGTCGCGAGCATAACGTTCGTCGTCGGTTCACTTCTACTAAAGGAGACCAGGCACACACTGATCTGGAGTGA
>JBDUCF010000132.1:0-7189 GCA_040003545.1 Pyrinomonadaceae bacterium
GCATGCTAGCGGTGATACCGGGTGATAAGATCGAAGTGGCTCGCTATCTTTCGGAACGGGGCGTTCCCGTAGATGACATAATCAACACATCCCTATCCGACATAAACGTATCGGCCACGCCGACATTGTTTCTTGTTGATCGATCCGGCAGCGTGAGGGACGTGTGGGTAGGAAAGCTGAATGAGAGCCAGGAGAGGCTAGTCATTCAGCGCGCGTTGGATCTCCACTAGCCAAAGTCTCGCCTTAATCGCAATTTGCTTGACAAAAACTAAGGGGCGCGAAGCTTTCGCTTCGTGCCCCGTGTTGTTGTTGCCGGCTTTAGTTCACTAAGTTACACCGTGCGTCGCCCCGTAAGCAGGTTGATCAAGAAGATGACCAGAGCTACCACGAGCAACAGGTGAATCAACGGACCGACATTAGCAATCGCGCCAATGAGCCATAACACCAGAAGAACTACCAGTATCGTCCACAGCATGTTTGCCGCTCCTTTCTCAATCGAGCGCCCCCCAGCGCTCTGCTCTGACCGCCGTCGCAGGTTGGTGGGCCAACCTGAGAAAAAGGGGTGAGGACGAATCTATTCGTTTATAAGGCAGCGCCCCCGCCGCAAAATAATCGATTCAAAGCTCGCCCCGGCTGCACTTAACTAGACTGTGCGCCTTCCTGTTAGCAGGTTGATAACAAGGACAACGAGCGCGACCACCAGGATCAGATGGATCAATGAACCAGCGTGAAAAACCGCGAAGCCCAGTAACCACAAAACCAGAAGCACCACAATTATCGCCCAAAGCATTTTAGTTTCCTCCTTTTACTCACACCCTCATACTTGGTCTTACGTGCTGCGAATAACTTCGCCGGTCAGGGGAGCAACGGTCGTGCCATTAACCAGCGGGATTGAGATGAATCACGGTAAGCGTAGTCAGGTGTTGACTTAGAGGGGAGGAATAGGGATTGTCCGATCTTTTTGAGAGTCGGTACGTATCACTCTTGTACGGAAACCTGTCAGGGTCCAAGTTATCAGTCTGTTTTGTTTTCAATCAAGCACTACGACACCGATTTCACTAGACTTCACACCTGAGCGCTGTTAAATTTGCTTTCGGCACCTTGCCGGCACCCCTCCGCTGGTACCAAACGTCGCTTTGAAAAGATTTATCCGCGGGTTGCTTCCTTCCGTTGCTCCTCGCTTTACCCTTGCTGAAACTGCAGGCTCTACCCGTAATGCCGCCTGCCGTGGCTCGAAATGGAGTCTAAGTCATGCCATCCCCTTTGCCGCGTCTGATTCCCCTTTCTCAAAAAACAGGCCTAATGCTCGCTAGCGGGTGCTTGCTGCTGTCAGCTGCGACTGCATTTATCCTCTACCACCGCAGTCGACCGGCGGTGCAGATCATAAACTATACGCAACTGCATGCTCTCGGCGCCGCGAGTACCATTTCATCGTTGAGCATTGAAGGCGAGATGATAACCGTCGTCGCCACGGACGGCGTTATCTCCCAGGCAGTGGTGACCAACGGATCTGCGCAGCAGGAGATCGCGGAGACATTCAGAAAAAACAATGTCCCTGTCGAATTTCGTCCATCACGCGCCGCAGCGATTGCTACGACGCTGAATTGGCTGATTCCAGTGCTGACACTTTTTGCCTTTGGGTTCATTGGGTGGCGCATCTACGCCAGCATGAGTGGTCGCGGCGCCGGCTTTCGCCTGGTTGATGCCAATGGAAAACAGAATGTTGGTTTCGCCGACGTGGCCGGAGTCGATGAGGTGAAGTCGGAACTGTCCGAGACAATAGAGTTCTTGCGCGATCCGATTAGCTTTGGACGCCTGGGAGGTCGCGCCCCGCGCGGCATTCTCCTCGCCGGCCCGCCCGGGACTGGCAAGACCCTGCTCGCGCGAGCCGCCGCTAACGAGGCCGGCGTGCCTTTTCTGGCGGTATCCGGCTCGAGCTTTCAGGAAAAATTTGCCGGTCTTGGCGCAGCCAGGGTACGCCGCCTTTTCGCTGAAGCACGTAAGCTTTCTCCCTGCCTGATTTTCATAGATGAGATTGATGCGCTGGGGCGGCAACGCGGCCGCGGGGGCGACTCGGCTTCTGCCGATCAGGATCAGACGCTAAATCAATTACTCGTGGAGATGGATGGCTTTGATCGGGCGAGTGGCGTGGTCGTTATTGGCTCAACCAACCGTCCGGACATTCTCAACCAGGCGCTGACTCGGCCCGGTCGTTTCGACAGGGAAATCGTTGTCAATCTGGCGGACGCGCGTGGCCGCGAAGCTATCTTGCGCGTGCACGCCCGCGACCTTTGTTTGCAGCCTGATTTGGATTTGGAATGGATTGCGCGCGGAACGCCAGGTTTCTCCGGCGCGGATCTCGCCAACGTCTTGAACGAAGCCGCGATCGCTGCAACGCGCGATGGCTCTGAAGCGATTGCGCGCAAGCACGTCGAATATGCCCGGGACAAAATCCTGATGGGAGCTGAGCGCCAGGGGTTTTTGATGGACGAAGAAGAGCGGTATGCCACGGCGGTTCATGAATCCGGGCACGTAGCGGTCGGCCTCACCGTCAAGAACGGCGATCCAATACATAAAGTCACTATTCTGCCGCGCGGCCGGGCCTTGGGCGTCACCCAGTCATTGCCCGAACGCGATCGTTGGATGAAGAAGCGCGAGTACCTGGAAGATCAGATTGCGATGCTGCTGGGTGGCCGGGCTGCTGAAGAAATATTGCTCTCCACTATGACTGCCGGCGCGGCAAACGACATCGAGCGCGCGGTAGAGATAGCGCGGCGCATGGTTGCGGAGTTTGGCATGAGTTCGCTCGGACCGATTCACCTGGGCAAACCGGATGAGCCGCGCAGTCAGGCGCTATTGGACCGCATTGAAAAAGCCACCAGTGAAATCGTTAATTCTCAAATGAAGCGTGCCTGCGACGCGATTACTGAACGCCGCGCGTCGATCCTGCTGTTGGTTGACGGCCTGATGAAGCAGGACACTCTGGAATCAGACGAGATTTTGCGGTGCTTTGGAGAGCGCGAAGCGGCAGCTGCTTAAGTTTGGAGCGCTTACTGGAAAGACTTTTGTTTCCGGTTAGTGCCCCAGCGCTTCCGGATGCTCAGCCACCTCAGCTATTACCCGGCTGCGCCCGCGCCGGGTTACGATTGCCACTCCCGCGAAGATCAGCAAGCACGCGACAATGGTGCGGCTGTTCCAAGCCTCACCCAGAATAAGGGGCGCCAGCGCAAACGCGATCAGCGGCTGAAGGTAAATGTAGATTGCGACGGTGCTGGGCTCCACCCGCGCCAGCGCCCACGTGTTCAAGTAATAGGCGCCTACCGTCGGTACCAGAATGATGTAGAGTACCGCCAGCCAAACGCCCCAACCCAGGCTGTATAGCGGAGTTCGAGCCAACGTCACTGCGCCCAGCGGCGAAGTAACAATACATCCCATCAAAAACATCCAGGTGATTACCGTTAGCGCCCCATGCCGCTTCAGCAAATCTTTTGAAAGCGCGATGTAGGCGCCGTAAACCAGCGAGTTGGCTATGATCAGCAGATTGCCCACGGTGGTGGCCCTGGAAAAATCGGCGCGCAAAGGGTCGATCAAGTAAATCACGCCCCCGGCCGCGGTCGCGATCCCGATCACTTTTCGCCACGAAAGATTGTCATAACCGAGTACTGCGCCGACTATTAAAGTGAAGATAGGGATGGTGGTTCCCAGCAGTGTGGCGTTGATGACGGTGGTGAGTGACAACCCCTTCACAAAGAGAAGCTGATTGAGTACGACGCCGAGCGCACTGCAAAGAGCCAGCCAGCTAAGGTCCTTTCTGGTGGGACGCGCCGGTCTCTTCGTGAACTGCAGCACGAACGCCAGAGCGAGAGTGGCTCCCACAATCCTTAATGCTACCAGCCCGGTGCTCGGCAGGGAGCGCAAGGCGATCTTACCGACGATAGGCCAGGTTCCGAACATGATCTGCACCATGATCAGAGCAAGGTGGGGTGCGGCACCGCCGCGTTTTCGGGCAATGTCCGGGAGAGTTGATTTTCCGTTCAAGCCTTGGGCAGAGGGTCGCATTCAGCTTGTCGCGATCTTTTCGTTCAACCGGCTGGCGCGCAAAAACGGACCGGGCGCAAACCCGATCCGTTCCAGCGCTTGTTAGTTATTTCCGGCGCCTGCGCATGGCCGCTGGTGTCAGCGATGTTCTGTCCTATCCAGCGTCCGCTACAACCAGGTAAAGCGGATTCTCCATGGCTTTTTTAAAGGATTGCAGAAACTGAGCGCCCGTGGCCCCGTCGATCACGCGATGGTCGCAAGACATTGTCACTCGCATCATTTGGCGTATAGCGATCTCTTCGTTCTTCACCACCGGCTTAGGCGACATGGCCCCCACCGCCAGAATACCGCCCTCGGGCGGATTGATGACGGCCGTGAATTCGTCGATGCCATACATGCCAAGGTTGCTGACGGAGAAGGTGGCGCCTGTGTATTCCTCGGGAACAAGTTTGCGGGCCCGGGCGCGCTCCGCCAGCTCTCGTATTTCGCTGTTAATCTCGCTTATCGACTTTAGATCAGCTGAACGGATAACCGGAGTTATCAATCCGTTGTCGGTAGCTACCGCCACGCCTATATCAGCCCGTTCGTAATAACGAATTACTTTATCCTGGAAAGAGGCGTTGACGTCCGGATGTTGAATCAACGCCCAGGCGACGGCTTTGATAATAATGTCGTTGAGGCTGATCTTTTGCTGCGGGTAGATCTCATTCAGCGCCTGACGCAGGTCGGCCGCGCGATCCATTTCGATCTCTGTGGTAAGAAAGAAATGAGGCACCGGCCCGATTGAGGTTACCAGGCGACGAGCGATCGTTCGCCGCATCTCAGTCATGGGCACGTCGCGAAATGGGGAGGCGCCTGTAATCGCAGGTTGCTGGGCCGGCGCTCCACTCGTTACCGCTCGGAGTTTCCGCGGCTGCGTAGCGCCATCTCCGGCTGCCGGCTTGCTGCCGCCGGCGAGCGCAGCTTCGACGTCACGTTTGATAATTCGTCCGCCGGGGCCAGTGCCGGCAACGGCGCTCAGGTTAACTCCACTCTCCGCGGCCATGCGCGCGGCAATGGGAGAAACGATAACCCGTCCTCCGGCTTGCGGTGCACTGATAGCAGCCCGCTTACCATCTGGCTCCGGAGCGGTGGCCGTAGCAGCAGCGGGCGCTGATGGTGGAGCGGCCGGTTGCTCTTCTTCTTCAGTAATTTGTTCAGACGTAGCTGAGTCGGCGGCTTTTCCTTGCGCGGGTGCTTTTTCTTGTGCGGGGCCGGGTTCTTTCTTGTCAGTCGCAGGCGTGGACTTCAAAAGCGATGATATATCTTCGTCGGGTTCGCTTATAATCGCTATCAACTGACCAAGCGGTGCGCTCTCGCCTTCCTTGATCAATATCTTGCGCAGCACACCGTTGCCGAGCGCCTGCATCTCCATCGTCGCCTTGTCTGTATCGATCTCAGCGATTGGCTCGCCCATTGAAACGGTGTCGCCCTCTTTCTTCAGCCAGCGAGACAGTTGGCCCTCTTCCATCGTGGGCGAAAGCTTAGGCATGACGACCTGAGTTGCCATTCGAATTTGTCCTCGTCAGTTGTCCTGGATCATTATGGAATAGCCGACTCGTCAAAAACCCATTCCGGAAGCCTTTTAGCGGGAAGAGATGGGGCGCAAATCATGGCCAACGGACCGTTTCTCATGAATAGGTAACTTCACGAACAGCCGCGACAATCTGCGCAACATCCGGAATAGCCAGATTCTCCAAATTCTTCGCGTAAGGCATGGGTACGTCAACACCGGAGACGCGTCGGACTGGTGCGTCCAGGTAATCGAAAGCCCGCTCCGTAATCTCGGCACTAATTTCGGCGCCCACGCCACAGAAGGGATGGGACTCCTCGGCGATAACGGCCCGATTGGTTTTTTTAACTGATGCGATGATGGTTTCGATATCCAGAGGGCGAATCGTTCGTGGGTCTATGACCTCGCAAGAGATGCCTTGTTTTTCCAACTCTTCGGCGGCCTTCAGAGCCAGGGGGACCATCATCGATCTTGCAACAATGGTCGCGTCTTTGCCCTCTCTTTTTACATCGGCTTTGCCGAACGGAATGGTAAGCTCGGGATCCTCAGGCACTTCGCCCTTCATTCCATACATGCGCTCCTGCTCGATGAAGATCACGGGATTGTCGTCTCTGATAGCCGTCTTCAGGAGTCCTTTGGCATCGGCAGGAGTAGACGGCATTACGACCTTCAAGCCAGGGAAGTACGCGAACCATGATTCCAGCGCCTGCGAATGTTGAGACGAGACCTGAAAGGCTGAGCCGCCTGGTCCACGAAAGACAATAGGAATCTTAAACTGCCCACCAGACATGTAGAGCATCTTCGCCGCGGAGTTGATTATCTGATCTGTAGCCAGGATGGAAAAATTGAAGGTCATGAACTCCACGATTGGCCGCAAGCCGGCCATCGCTGCCCCCACGCCCAATCCGGCGAATCCAAGTTCGGTTATGGGCGTGTCGATGATGCGCTTCTCGCCAAACTGCTGGAGCAGGCCGCGGGTCACTTTATATGCTCCCTGATAGGCCCCCACCTCTTCGCCCATAAGGAAGACATTCTCGTCGCGCTGCAATTCTTCGCTCAGCGCCTGGTTCAGCGCATCGCGCATTGTTATGACAGCCATCTAACCCTCACTCAGCTGGAGGAAGCGCCCGTCGAAGTTTCAGGTCTATCGATTATTGCTGATCCGCATAGACGCTAGTATAGAGCTCGCCGGGGTCCGGCTCAGGACTCTCTTCAGCGAAGCGCACGGCTCTATCAACCTCAGCCTTTACTTCCTCTTCCATCTTCGCGAAATCTTTGTCACTCAAAATCTTCTCTTCCGTCAGCGAAGCCCGGAACAGCTTCAATGGATCCCGCTCCTGATGTTTTTCGATTTCCTTGCGGGTGCGGTAATTTCCCGGGTCCGACATTGAATGACCCATGAAGCGATAAGTGCGAACCTCGAGCAGCGTGGGCAGTGATTCCTTGCGCGCTCGCTCGACGGCGCGTTCCGTCGCTTGCCGTACAGCCAGGACATCCATTCCGTCTACAAACTCCGCCGCCATATCATAGGCGCGTGCTTTTTCAGCGACGTCCTGAAATGACATGGCGCGTTTGAGCGACGTTCCCATCCCGCTCTGA
>JBDUCF010000133.1:0-7010 GCA_040003545.1 Pyrinomonadaceae bacterium
CCCGCGGTAGCGGGTGGGTTCTGGAGAGGAATTAGGTTGATTGAGTAATAATGCAGCGGACCCACCCGCTACCGCGGGCGGTACTGGACCTCACCGGAACCGCAACTATCGCCATTCAACTGGGCAAAACTAAAGGCGTAAGCGAACTCAAAGCCTGAGTTCGCTTGCGCCTTAGTTGTTCTTGCGCCGAGTGCAGTTCTAGTTCTTACACGGAACAATCGTTGCCGCGCTCTTAGTGCCCAGGTGATCGCCGATAAACTTGTCGGCGTCGGCTTCAATCAACTCACCGTTAACAATCCAGGCATTCTCGGTAAGCACATCACCGGTTTGTTTGAGTTTTGCGGGATCGAGGAAAATATTCCAGGGCGAACCCCACTTGCGCGTATCGCCGGTGGACTGGCGATAGCCGTAATGCGTGGTTTTGTCGCGCGCATCGCGCGCGTCCGACTCAGTTACTACCGGGTAGGGCGGACCGGAGGGGCCAAAGTACGCCCGCACATCATCGCGCGATCCATATTCGCCGACCCCAATTACTGCCAACCCCTGGGCTTTGTACTTTTCGTAAAGCCTGGCCGCCACCGGTGCCTCATTCCGCCAGTTTGGACACCACGGCGCGAAGTAAACCACCATCACCAGCTTCTTACCGCGCGCAAGGGAACGCAGGTCCACCGGTTTGTTGTCTTTAAGTTCGTTGAAGGTCCAGTTCTTGTAATTGACCGTCTTCTCCTGCAGAGGCGCGTATTCGTGGCCCGCTTCCTGCGCCATTAGCGGCATGGCCCCCATAAAACAAAGAACGATAAATCCTAAAAGTTTATTCATGATTGCTCCCCTGGCCCGTAACGGCCCCATTTACTTCACTTCACCCTATTTTTTTGGTAAAGGCACGCTTTACCTTCATGTTTCCCTGCGGCGAGTCAATATTCAGATCAATCACGAGTCCTTTGCCGTCAGCGGAGATGGTCCATTTACGAGTGATCGTGACGGCCACAGGGCCTTGCGGCGCGTCATAGATATCCTCCTCTTTGACATCAAAGCTGTTGCCGTCGGCGGCCCATTGAGCCGTCCGCTTGCCTTTACCTTCGATGCCCATAATCGCCTGTGGCTTAAACTCGACCTCTTTGCCGCTCAGAACATAGACGTCAGACTGTTTGACTTCGCCGCTGTCTCTGACAATCGTTGTGTCAATACTGATTTTGTCCTCGGTCTGGACCACGGTCAGAGTTTGATCTTTGGTGTCCGGCTGCAGACCTTCGCTGTGGCTTTTATCGAGCACCCATGTGCCGCTAAAGTTCGCTTTGGCAGAGGAGGCGACCAGGCTCAAAGCAAAGACCAGAGCGGCGACGCTGCCGAGTAAGATTGTGCGTTTCATTTAGACTCCTTACGTGTTATCGAGTTTAAAGTTAAGGTGATGTTTCCGGCGTCTTAGCATTGGCCGTATTCGACCCTTCCCACAACAGCGGCTTGACCGCAACTTCAAATGCGGCGCGATCACGTGATCCGATTATCTTCTGCCGAATGCGGCCCTCGCGATCGATTATATGGGTAACGGGAAGCCCGGGCCCATTCCCAAATTTCTCCCCGATCTCCTCGGCGCCGCGCAACACTGTGTACTCCTGCTTCAAATCCTTCTGAAAATCTTTGATGGCCTCAATGGTATCAGTCGGCGAAACAGATACGCCAACAACCTCGAGCCCTTGCGACTTTAGTTCCCGCTGCATCGCGTTGAATTCCGGAATCTCGGCCCGGCAGGGCTGACACCAGGTGGCCCAGAAGTTCAACAAGACGACGTGCCCGCGAAAATCAGCAAGGTGGAATGGTTTCCCATCAAGCGTTTGAAACTCGACGTCCGGTGCAGGTTGAAAGCTGTTGCCGGTGGTATTCGCCGGAGCGCTGTTGCCGGCGTTTGCCGGAGCAGGCGCTTTGATCCAACTCTCGGCGTTAGGCAGTAGCGCGGCGAGTCTTGAGCTGGCCAATAACGTCGAGTAACCACTGGCCACCAGCAAGCCGATAAGAATGAGCACCACGCCGGAAACGACTTCGACCTTGTGCAGGTGCTGGCGGAACTTTGCGTAGAAGCCGAGGAACAGGTTGATGAAAAGTCCGGTGACCAAAAACGGGACTGCCAGTCCCGCAGAATAAAATGCCGACAACAGCAAACCGCCGCGCCAGCCGCCACTGGTTGCCGCCAGGCCTATGATGCCACCCAGGATTGGCCCGATGCAGGGAGTCCACCCGGCCGCGAAAGCCATTCCCAGCGTCAGCGAGCCCAGCATGCCGTGCGGTTTCTCTGCCGAGAAAACTCGCGTGTCTCTGTAGAGCGCACCGATTTTCAGCAATCCAATCAAGTGCAGGCCAAAGGCTATGATTACTATTCCGCCCACAATGCGAACCCAGGGATTGCTCAACACCGTTGCGCCTACCAGGCCGGCCGTGGCCCCGAGGGCGAGAAAGATCACTGACAGGCCCGCATTGAAAGCCAGAGAGTTGAAGATCACGGCCCGCCAGGCTGAGGCCCGCGAGCCGCCTTCCTTCAGCCGGTCGATGCTGACGCCCGACATTAGAGAAATGTACCCGGGCACCAGCGGCAAAACGCAGGGCGACAAAAACGAAAGAAAGCCCGCAAGAAAAGCGATTACGATGGTGATATTTGAACCTTGCATTGATTGCCTGGGCCGGGAGCTATCCGATGATTTGTCTGATTATCACCAATAACCCGGTGTTTGTCATTCAGGGAAACTGATCATTGTTTGACCGCGTGGCCCTGGCTCGTTATGCCTGCGTCAGGTCCGCTTGCCGGCTCTGCCAACAGTCTCTTAATCATGGTTCCCAGCATGGCCGCGTCTTCATTGCCGGAGCCGACGCTAATAAAGCGCACTGCGCCGCGACGATCGATCAAAAACGTCGTTGGAATCGCAAACACTCCGTAGTTCAAATCGTTTTCCTTTGAGTCCGCAACCGCAAAACCATAGGGCAGACGATTCTTCTTTTTGAACTCCTGCAGATATTTCAGCTCAGCACCTGGAGAGAGTTCGCGGCCTTCGGCATGACCAAAGAAATTGGTAACCCCCACGATCACCAGACCTTTGTCGTGATAAGAGTCGTGCCATTTCTGCAGGTTCGGAAACGTTGCCCGGCATGGGCCGCACCAGGGAGCCCAAAAATCGAGCAGCACTACACTGCCCCGCAAATCGGTAAGCTTCGCCGGCTTTTGGTCGATCCATTCTTTGGCCACGATGTCCGGAGGCCGCTTCTCTGATCCTGGCAACTGGTCAAACACTTTCATCAATTCCGACGCGGGGACTATTACTGAGAGGCGTCTCGTCGCCTGCCGATAAAGATTCCCCGAGGGAAATCCCAGGGCCGTGCGGCGCAAATCCTGCAGCACCGAAACCGCTTCATCTTTTTTCTTTAGATTCAAATCAATGTCTGAAAGCGTGGTGCTGGCCTTAAGCAGCAGGTCGTCCCGGCGAAACGGGTCCTTCGTCTTGGCGCTGGCAAGCTTCGCCGCGCTCAACAGTTCCTGGGCATGCGGCGCTGCGTGCTCGTAGTCCTTAGCTTTGATATAAATTGCCGTCAAGAGGTTTTCCAGCATGTAGCGATCGTCAGCGGCCTGCGGCTCATGCCTGGTGTAATCGACCAGGGTGGCTTCAGCTTCGCCGAGCAGGTTCTTCTTTGCCGCCTCTATCACGATCACTCGCCTGGCTGTTTGGGCTTCTTCGTCGTTCAGCCCACCGGGCCCGTTCGGTTTTGCCTGGCTCGACAGAAACCGCCGCAAGGTCTCGAGCGCCACGTCCGTGTTGCCGGCAATATTGTAAAGCATGCCCAGGTAATAGAGGTCGTGACCTTGCACTGGCCCTCGTTCCGTCAACGTAGCTACATGCCGCCCAGCCAGATCTCTTTGTTCTTGCCGCGTTTGGGTCTCCAGCTTCGGGTCGTAAGGAAGTTTCTTATCATTAAACTCCCCGAACTTCTTGCTGAGATACTCATTCGCTTCCTGATAAAGCACTGCGGGCGCGCGCGGGTCCACCGGAACGGCCGTCTCCTTTACGACCTGTCCCGTCGCGGCTTGTTTGCTTGCTGATTGCTTTCTGGTGGATTGCTCTTTGGGCGCCTGCTTCCCGTCTGGCGGCGCCGTTTGAGCGCGGGCCCGTTCACTGCCCGCGAGGAGCGCGCAGATGAAGGTAGCGAGTATTAACGAAAAGAGACGCTTCATAAAGAGAATTTTACTGAATAACTAACTAACACTTGCAAGGCGAAACCGATCGGGTGTGAACGGTCCCATTAAGGGAGCAGCGCCCCCGACAACTGCGTCTGCAATCAATTCGCCGGTGATTGGCGCCAGCAAGATCCCATTGCGGTAGTGTCCGGTGGCGTAGAACAATCCTTCGACATCCGCGGCGCCGCCCAGCACAGGCAATTCGTCTTCAGCGCGAGGCCGCAGCCCGGCCCACGAATCTACCAGGGGCAGATGGCTCAAGCCCGGCGCGATCTCCAAAGCGTGCTCCGTGATCGTGTGCACTCCGGCGGTAGTCACGCGCTTATCAAAACCGGCAGGTTCAGTTGTCGAACCCGCCAGCAAGCGGCCGTCGTTGCGCGGCACAAGATAACCGCGCGGACTGTAAAGAATGTGCCGCGCCAGCCGCGGATTGGTTTCAAAGCAAAGCATCTGGCCACGCACGGGTTCGATGCGGAGTTGCGGCGACGATATGCCCGCGACTGAAATGAAAGAGCTCCAGGCGCCTGCGGCCACGATTACCGCTCGCGTGCTAACGGGGCCGAGGGACGTTTCGACCCCGGTAACCCGGCCCCGTTCCACACTGATCGAACGAACGTCACAGCCGGTAATTAACTCGACACCCAGTTGTTCGTTCGCCGACGCCAGCGCCGCCACCAATCGCCGGTTCTCTACCTGCATATCGCTGGGAAATCTTAGCGCACTGCGAACCTCGGACGAGATACAGGGCTCAAACATACGGGCTTCGTCCGCAGTCAGCCGTTCTACGTCGTATCCCAGCACCCTCTGCCATTGAAAGCGATGCGCGGCTTCTGCTTCATCGTTTTCGTTGAACGCAAGATACAGCGTGCCGGTTGGGTCGAGTTCGATATCAATGCCGCTCTCTTCACGCAAGGCAGCGGCAAAAGCAAAATACATGTCGCGGCTTTTGCACCCCAGGTCAAAGAAGTTATCCGCCTGGTTCGCTTCCGCCTGCGGCGCCAGTATCCCTGCCGCCGCTGAAGACGCTTCCGCGCCGAGTCGCGCGCGCTCGATCAGCATGATTCGTTGCACGCCCCGCCGGGCCAGCGCGCGTGCGATCGCCAGGCCAATCACTCCGCCCCCCGCGACGACGGCATCAGCTGTCCGAACTGAGTTAAATGATTGGCCCAACATGAAGGTTTCGTGTACTTTGTGCCTGGCACTTTGTCCTTTGACTTTTGCCACCAGGAACACCAAAGTATTCAGCGCAAAGAACAAAGTTCAGAGGGAACTACTGACAACTAACAACTGACTACTAAGTTCAGTATGAAACATACTATCACACTGATTCCGGGCGATGGCATTGGGCCGGAAGTAGCCTCCAGCGTGGTGCGAATCATCGAAGCTGCGGGCGTCGATATCGCATGGGAAACACACTACGCCGGCGCGCAGGCGCTGGAAAAATTCGGCGACACGTTGCCAAAGGATCTGCTTGAATCGATCAAGCGCAACAAGGTAGCCCTGAAGGGACCAATCACCACCCCAATCGGCAAAGGCTTCACTTCCGTAAACGTTGGCATGCGCAAAGCTCTGGATCTTTACGCCAATTTGCGGCCGGTCCGGGCATTACCAAATGTGCCCTGCCGTTACCCCGAGCTTGATCTTGTAGTAGTGCGCGAGAACACGGAAGATCTCTATTCAGGAATCGAGCACGTGGTCGTTCCCGGTGTGGTTGAAAGCATCAAGATCATCACGGAGAAGGCTTCGACCCGCATCGCTCGCTTCGCGTTCGAGTTTGCCCGCAGCGAAAATCGCAAGAAGATCACCGCGGTGCACAAAGCGAACATCATGAAGCTGTCCGATGGTTTGTTCCTGGAATGCTTCTACAACGTCGCGAAGAGTTATCCGGAGATTGAGGCCGACGATAAGATCGTGGACAACGCCTGCATGCAACTGGTGATGAGGCCCGAACAGTTTGACATCATGCTGTTGGAGAACCTTTACGGCGACATAGTTTCCGACTTGTGCGCGGGATTGATTGGCGGGTTGGGCCTGGTACCCGCGGCGAACATTGGCGAGCTGGGAGCGCTATTTGAAGCAGTGCATGGTTCGGCGCCTGACATTGCCGGTCAGGGGATCGCAAATCCCACGGCACTGCTGCAATCGAGCATCCTGATGCTGCGCCATATCGGCGAGCGCGCTGCGGCTGACCAAATCGAGCGCGCTCTGATGACAGTATTTGAGGAAGGCAAAGTCCGTACGCGCGACATCGGCGGCACTGCCAAGACAGCGGAGTTCGCAGACGCCATTATTTCAACCATGAACCGATAACGAATGGAGACCCCGCCAGATCAATAAGATGCCACGATGAAGACGGCCACCACAAAATCAAACGTCGCGCAGATTGGTGGGAACCAGTAAACAACGCGCGTCTTGATTCGGTTGGGATGATGGGTCATATCCCACATCCCGTGCAAAAAATATCCTGCCGCCAGCCAACCAGACCCTTGCCACAAACCCAGGAAGGCGCACCCGAGTACCAGCGCTGACATTCCGACCTCGATACTCAGCCAAAGCAGCCGACCATCTGCCAACGCCGCGCCGGAATAAAAGCAAGCAGTGTAGGCCAGAAGCAGCGCGTAGAGCTGAAGCGACACTGCGGAGGGCGCCAGGTGAAATACGAAGATCGCCAGCCCCGCCAGGACAAGTCCCATCACAATCAGCTTGAGATATGTCTTCATACGTCAGAAGCCCGACCGTGAGGGAGGGCTCTTTCACCAGGAGCCCTTGCTAAGGCGCTGGCTTCCGCTGGTTA
>JBDUCF010000134.1:0-6982 GCA_040003545.1 Pyrinomonadaceae bacterium
AAACGGAACGTGAGCCGGCAGTCCCCACTCCGTGCCCAAGCGGGCGCTGTCGAGTCTGCGGCCGTCGTCGAGGATCGCGACACTGGACGTTCGCGCGGCTTTGGCTTCGTAGAAATGGCTACCAAGGAAGAAGCGGCAGCGGCCATCGAACAATTCAACGGCAAAGAACTGAACGGTCGCAACCTGACGGTAAACGAAGCCCGACCGCGGTGGTCGAGGCGGCGGCGGTGGTGGTCGTGGTGGTTTCGGCGGCGGACGCGGCGGCGGCGGTGGTCGTGGCGGCGGCGGTGGACGCGGTGGCGGCGACTATGGCCGTGGCGGCGGCGGTGGCGGTGGTGATCGACCACCTCGCTGGTAGGTCCGGCGAGACCAGTTGAGTGCTGCAGCGCCTTCGATGATTACCGTCGAGGGCATTGGGACTCTCTTATGAGCGAGTTCGTAATTAACGAAAGGAAAGTTTGTGGAAAAGGCAGAAAAGGTAGTAAAGGAAACTTACGCAATCGGCCAGCGCATCGACAAGTTCTGTGAAGTTTGCGCCGAGGATCGAGGCCACGTCGTTGCGCTGGTCACCAAGAAGGGACAGATTTCGCGTGTTAGCTGTCCAAAGTGTGGCACGCGCAGCACTTTCAAAAGCGGCGTACCTGCAAGAGCGGGTCGCGCTTCGGCGAAAGCAAGCGCACCGTATGATCGAACGCGCACCTATCGCGCGGGCCAGTCTTTGATGCATCCGGCCTTTGGTCTTGGTGAAGTCACGGCGGTTATCGAGCCACTCAAGATCGATGTGCTCTTCTCCGACCGAGTGCGAAGGCTGATCCATTCACGTGTTCAAGCTTAAACGCAACCTCGCGAACACGAAGAGGCGAATAGCGCTGACGGCCTGGGCCGCCGCCGGCATGAGCCTAACATTTCGCGGCGAGGTAATGCCCGGTAGAGAAACTGTCGATCGCACCTTTACAGTCCGTCGGGTGCTGGTCAATGGTCGGGTCGAACTAAACGGCATGGACGGACAACATAATCAACAGGAATTTGAGACTGCACGATAACCGCGAGGCGGAAGATCAAGCATCCATCATCGAAAAGAGTAAGGGATCGTAGCAAGCGCTTGACATTCTCGTGAGGTAAAACCCGGCAGAGAAAGTCGGGCGCAATTTTTTACCGCCCCTCACTTACCACCGCATGTCCGCAGGAGTTCTCCCTGCTCTGAATTTTCGCGGGGCCGCAAAGGCGCCAGGAGCAAGGAACGAATACTCACCAACCTACCAGAGCAAACGTCTTACGCAGCAGCAAATAGCGTCCTCATATCGCCTTACATAACTATTACAATTCGAAGGCTGATAACCTGTTACGATATTTTCTGGGCGTGCATCATATGGTTGCAGGCTCATAATCCTGGAATTGGGAGTTCGTAAATGGCCACAGCGATGCACGTCAACAAAAGCAGCGAGATCAATTGGAATACGTCGATTTTCATGATCCTCTTTCATCTGGGCGCGATCGCGTCACTTTTCATGTTTACCATGGTCAGTTGGAAAGTGATCCCGATTACTTTAGTGCTTTGGTGGGTATCTGGCAGCCTGGGAATCGGCATGGGCTTTCACCGTCTACTGACGCATCGCGGTTACAAGACGCCTAAAGTCGTCGAGTACTTCCTGACATTCTGCGGGTTACTTGCCCTCGAGGGTGGATCAATCAACTGGGTTGTAACTCATCGCATTCACCATGCGAATACCGATGAAGCGGGCGACCCCCATACTCCGCGCGACGGGGGCTGGTGGGCACACATGGGTTGGATTCTGCGGGGCACGGCGCAGCAACACGAAGAGAGCATACTGGAGCGTTACGCGCCCGACCTGATGAAGGATCCCGTTCACATGTTTATGAACCGATTCTATTTTGTGCCATTGATTCTTAGTGGCCTCGCTTTGTTTGCAATTGGCGGCTGGCCGATGCTGTTCATTGGGGTCTTCCTTCGCGTCACGATCGGACTGCACTTCACCTGGCTCGTCAATTCAGCAACGCACCTCTGGGGCACTCGCCGCTTCTTAACTCGCGACGATTCAACCAACAGCTGGTGGGTTGCTCTGCTGACATTCGGCGAAGGCTGGCACAACAATCATCACGCTTATCCGCGCGCGGCCAGACACGGTTTGACCTGGTACGAGATTGACGTCAACTGGTACGGCATTCGCGCCCTGCAGTTGCTCGGCCTGGCTAAAGGGGTCAAGCTTATTAGCCAGGAACAAATTGCGATGGCCGCTCAGCCGCAACCTCTGGAGTTACAACAAGCAGCGTAACTTAGCACCGTAACGGCACCAGGCAGCAGACAGAGAACACTCTGCCTGCTGCCTTTTGTTATGTGCGAGGGAACGCCTCTGCTTCCTGCTCCCGCCTACCGGCCTTACAATACTCGACATGGCTGTCAGTACCCGCCGTAAATCAATAGCCTTCTTTATTACTCTGGGCGCTTGCCTGGTAGCGCTCGCTATCGCGTTGAATGTCGGTTGGATTCTGCTTAACTGGCGCGAAGTAGCCATCCTCGTTCTGGGCATCATCTTTTTCCTGCTCATTATTTCCGGCCTGGTACTCAACACCACTTTCCTTATCCGCGAAATACGACGCAACGAGCAACACGATGCCTTCATCAATGCTGTAACGCACGAGTTGAAAACACCGCTCGCTTCAATTCGCCTTTACCTCGAGACGTTGAAAAAACGCGATATCAGCGAAGAGCAGCGGCAGGGCTTTTACGACATCATGCTTGCTGACAGCAACCGGCTATTACAAACGGTCGAGCAGGTATTGCGAGCGGGAAGCGCCGGACAACGCCGCCGGCGTCTGAATAGGACCATCATCGATGTTGGCGAGATGGTAGGCGAATGCATCGCTCTGGCCCACACCCGCTACAACCTCGATCCGGCGTCTGTGGTTTACACCGAATCTCTCGATGGAAAACCTGCGCGCGTTAAGGGCGATTCTGACGAGCTGCGGGCCGCCGTGCTAAATCTCCTGGATAACGCGGTCAAATACTCCGACAAAGGTGTCCACCTCTCTGTCGAAGTCGCCGCCCTGGCTGACAAGAAAATTGCCGTGCGGGTTGCGGATAGCGGCGTGGGTATTCCACCTGCACAGTTGAAGCGCATCTTCAAGCGGTTCTATCGCGTGCCGGGTCGTGTTATGGCTCGGGTAAAGGGAACGGGGTTGGGGCTCTTCATCGTGCGTTCGATAGTTGAGAAACACGGGGGCAAAGTCTTTGCAGAGAGCGAAGGCCGGGGACTGGGCACTACCTTTACTATTCAACTTCCCAGAGTCTGAAAGAGAGTTTGTAGACGATGAGCGCTGTGTTGGTAGTAGAAGACGAGCAGCACCTTGCTGACGGCTTACGCTTCAATTTGGAAGCGGAAGGCTACACCGTAGATACCGTCGGGGACGGCGAGGCGGCGCTGGCCCTGCTCCTCGACGAGCAGCAACGCTACGATGCGCTGGTGCTCGATGTAATGTTGCCTGGCAAGGATGGCTTCGCGGTAGCTGCCGAACTTCGCGCGGCCGGCCATTATGTGCCTGTTCTGATGCTGACCGCGCGCGGCCGGCCCGAAGATGTACTGCGCGGTTTCGAAGCCGGAGCCGACGACTATCTCCCAAAGCCATTTGAGCTGTCAGTTTTCTTGGCAAGACTGAATGGCTTACTTCGGCGTCGCGAATGGTTTCATCGAGATCAAACACAGCATCAATCTAACTTAACTGGTGAACAGAGCGGGCCGCCCCTGCCCGACATGGAACCGCAGGAGTTTCGCTTTGATGGCCGCACCATCGACTTTGGAAAACTGGAGCTGCGGACGCCACAACAGACTATTAGGTTAACTTTGATGGAAGCACAGCTGCTACGCTACTTGATTAAGCACGCTGGGAATGTGGTTTCGCGAAAGGCGATCCTGGAGGATGTCTGGAGTTTGAAAGAGGATACGGACACGCGCGCAATCGATAATTTTGTCGTACGGCTAAGGAGATATCTTGAAGACGATCCCGCAAAGCCGAGTCATCTCCTGACCGTCAGAGGTGTGGGTTATCGATTCGTTGCCGAGAACTGAATAGGCGTTCGTGTTGCTTCGTGAGATTTCGTGTAATTTCGTGGATCGTGTGTTCGGATTCGGAGGCACACGATCCACGAAATCACACTAAACTACACGAAAGAACACGAAATAAGAGTCTTGTGCAAAGCCTGTCAGGAGTCCTGAGAAACACAGTTTCATTGCTCGCCCAGGTTCTCAGCGGCTGCAGCCTTTGCCACCGCCTCCAGTTCCGCTTGCGCCGCGGCAAGACGCGCGACGGGAACGCGGTACGGCGAGCAACTCACGTAGTTCATCCCAATTTCATTGCAGAAAGCAATCGAGCGCGGATCCCCGCCATGCTCGCCGCATATGCCGATCTTCAGATTGGGCTTAACACTCCGGGCCCTCTCGGCGCCCAAGCGGACGAGTTCGCCCACGCCTTCAATGTCGAGCACTTGAAAAGGATCTTCCGGCAGAATCTTGCGATCTACGTAAGCTGGCAGGAAACGGCCGGAGTCGTCGCGGCTTAAACCGAAAGTGGTTTGCGTAAGATCGTTTGTGCCGAAAGAAAAGAAGGCGGCATGCCTGGCAATTTTGTCCGCAGTCAATGCCGCCCGCGGCAGCTCGATCATCGTCCCCACTTCATATTCGATCTTCATGCCATGCTCGCCGGTAACCTGCTGGGCCACTTCGTTAATGAGCGCGGCCTGCTGCGCCAGCTCCTCGCTGGCTGAGACCAGCGGCACCATTATCTCCAGCATCACCTGCTTGCGTTCACCTTTCACCTGGCAGGCGGCTTCAAAGATCGCCCGGCACTGCATGCGCGTAACTTCGGGAAATAACAGACCCAGGCGACAGCCGCGAAAGCCCAGCATCGGATTCGTCTCGCGGATGCGGTTGACGTGATGCAATAGCTGTCGCTTCTCGTCGATTTGATCGAGCAGGTGATCCATGTCGGCGAGCGTTGTGGCCTGGCGCAGAGACATCTTTAATTCCGCCAACTCACCCAACAGCTCATCCACGTTCGGCAGGAACTCGTGCAGCGGCGGATCAAGCAGACGAATGGTGACCGGAAATCCGACCATTTCGTGAAAAATGCCGATGAAATCGCCGCGCTGGAGCGGCAAAAGTTTGTCCAGGGCTTTTTCGCGCGCGCCCGTGCCGTCGGCGAGAATCATCTCGCGCATGCACGCCAATCTTTTGTCGCCAAAGAACATGTGCTCGGTGCGACACAGCCCGATACCTTCCGCGCCCATTGAGCGAGCCACGCGCGCGTCATGAGGTGTATCAGCGTTCGCGCGCACTTTCAGGCGACGAAAGCCGTCGGCCCACTTCATCAGTTCGTAAAAGTCCGGACCGAGCGAAGGTTGCACAGTCGGCAGCTTACCCAGAAACACGCGGCCGGTTGAACCATCCACAGTGATCCATTCACCCTTGGTGATAATTTCGCCGTTCACGCTGAACTGTTGCTGGCTGTAATCGATTAAAAGATCGGACGCGCCGCAGACACAGGTTTTGCCCATTCCGCGCGCCACCACGGCGGCGTGACTGGTCATGCCGCCGCGCGCCGTGACGATCGCCTGTGCCGCAACCATGCCGTGAAAATCGTCGGGGCTGGTTTCCTGTCGCACCAGCACGACCTGTGCTCCTTCCCGCGCCATCTCTTCCGCCTCGTCGGGGCTGAACACGACTTTGCCGTGCGCGGCGCCCGGGCTGGCCGGCAATCCTGTCGCCAATACTCGAGCGTCCGTCTTTGGATCCACGGTCGGGTGCAGCAACTGATCGAGTTGTTCAGGGGTTACGCGCTGAACTGCGGTTGCTCGATCAATCAACTTCTCGCTGGCCATGTCGACCGCGATGCGCACTGCGGCGGCGCCGGTGCGCTTACCGGTGCGGGTCTGCAACATCCAGAGTTTGCCGCGCTCGATGGTAAACTCGCAGTCCTGCATATCGTGATAGTGTTTTTCCAGCAGCTGGGTAATCGCCGAAAACTGCTCGTAGACTTTCGGCAGCTCTCTCGCCAGCTGGCTGATCGGATTCGGAGTGCGGGTGCCCGCGACCACGTCTTCTCCCTGCGCGTTCAAAAGGTACTCGCCGTACAACTCTTTCTTGCCGGTGGATGGATTACGCGTGAAGGCCACGCCGGTGCCACTGTTCGCGCCCATATTGCCAAAGACCATGGCCTGCACGTTGACGGCCGTGCCCAGATCATCAGGAATCCGATTGACGCGACGATAGTCCACCGCGCGCCGGCCCATCCACGAATTGAAGACGGCCGCGATGGCCACGCGAAGTTGTTCGTAAGGGTCGTCGGGAATGGCGTGCTGCTCGGCGAGAATAATCTGTTTTTCAGCAGCGATGATGCCGCGAAGTTCCTCAGGTTTCAAATCCGTGTCGAGACCGCCGGTGGTTTGCGCTTTGAAGCGATCCATTACCCTTTCGAATTTCTCATGCGCCACTCCAATTACGATCTCGCCGAAGAGCGAAGCGAAGCGCCGGTAGGCATCCAGGGCGAAACGCAGATCGCCGGTTTGCTCTGCCAAACCTTTCACCGTCTCTTCATTAAGGCCGAGGTTCAGGACCGTGTCCATCATTCCCGGCATCGAAAACGCCGCGCCCGATCGCACCGATACCAGCAAAGGGTTGTCCGCATCGCCGAAGCGTTTGCCGACCTTCTTCTCGACCTGGTGTAGAGCGTCGGTTACCTGATCCCACATGCCTTCAGGAAATCGTTTGAAATTGCCGTAAAAGGCATTGCAGGCTTCAGTAGTCACAATCAGCCCGGGCGGCACCGGCAGTCCGGCTTGCGTCATTTCGCAGAGACCGGAGCCCTTGCCGCCGAACAGCTCTTTGTTATTGCCGCTGCCCTCTTCAAACAGATAGACCCACTTGTGCGGCTGCTCTTGGGTTACTGCTTTGGGTTCAATCGCTTCCGT
>JBDUCF010000135.1:0-6906 GCA_040003545.1 Pyrinomonadaceae bacterium
GTGGATTCGCATGTCACCAAAGGCGCGTCACGCCAAGGGCAAGGCGCGCATTAATGCTTATGAGTCATTGCTCGATCAGCAGGCGGAGAAGCGGCGCGAGGATCTGGAGATTCACATTCCCCCGGGACCGCGCCTGGGTAACGTCGTGATCGAAGCGCAGGACATAAGCAAAGCGTACGGCGATAATCTCCTGGTCGAGGACATGACGTTCGCGCTTCCTCCCGGCGGCATTGTCGGCGTGATTGGTCCAAACGGCGCCGGCAAGACGACTTTGTTTCGCATGATCACAGGGCAGGAGCAACCCGACAGCGGTACGATAAAGGTCGGAGAGACTGTCACCCTGGCATATGTCGATCAGAGCCGGACGCTTGATTCGAAGAAGTCTATCTGGGAAGAGATCTCCGGCGGCGCGGATCTACTAATGCTCGGCAAGCGCGAGGTGAACTCGCGAGCGTACGTGGGACGATTCAACTTCTCCGGCTCAGATCAGCAGAAGAAGGTCGGCATGCTGTCCGGCGGCGAACGCAATCGAGTGCACCTGGCGAAGATGTTGAAAGAGGGCGCCAATGTTTTGCTGTTGGACGAACCTACGAATGACCTGGATGTGAACACACTGCGGGCCCTGGAAGAAGCGCTGGAGAATTTTGCCGGATGTGCGGTGGTGATTTCGCACGATCGATGGTTCCTGGATCGAATCGCGACGCACATCCTGGCGTTCGAAGGCGACAGCAAGACGGTTTGGTTTGAAGGAAACTATTCGGAGTATGAAGCTGATCGAAAAACGCGGCTGGGCGCCAGCGCAGATCGGCCGCATCGGATCAAGTACCGGCAGTTAACGCGAGGATGAACTGTCCAGAGATTACGCAGATTTTGGAGTGCGGCGACTTGTCGCCGCTTTTGCTTGGTGGGCCGCGCAGGATAATTAGCCGCAGATTTACGCGGATAAACACGGATCAGAGCGCAGAAGGCAGAAATAGGTTTCTCAGCGTTCTTCTACGGATTCCTCTGCGGTCAAATCATTGTGCTCTTTCTGATCCGTGTTCATCCGCGGGTAATGCAAACGTTTACGAAAGCGGTGACAAGTCGCCGCACTTCAAAAAACTGCAAGGTTGGATCGGTTGAATCTATTCCGCCATCTCGTCATTGATAGACTTAAGGGCGCGCTCGAGGATTGTGCGGTGGGCGGGATTGGTGGCCTCCGCTAGCTGGCCCATGATGCGGGAGCGAGATAGCCGGAGCGATTCGAATTTTCCGCTGCGAGCGCGCTCCTCAACCGTGGAAATTCCTCTGTGCGCACGCGCGTCAGCAGCTGCCTGTTGCCGTTCAAACACTTCCTCGGCCTGACCGGCCAAATCATCGCCATCCCATCCCATTCGAACCACCTCCACAAAAGTATGCCGTCATCATAGCACCTATCTCTCCGACTTGGGCAGACGTGGAAGCATGGTGGCTCAGTTTGCCCGGTCTCATTCACGCCGCGCCTTTTGCCCGGTGACCAGACACATGGTGTCCCGTGCGCCTATCCTCGCTTCTTGTCCGGCTTCGGCGTAAAGCCGCGAGGCTCCTGATACTGCTTGGAAGAAGAGGGATTCTGTTCGTTGCGAACCTTTGCTCGTTCCAGGTTTTCTTTCTCGATGGTTTGCTTGAGACGTTTTTTCGCGCGCTTATTCATATCCGGGATTATACAGACCTTTTCGAAATCAGAAATCATAAAGACCATTTGCGGGTCAGAGGCTGACAGGCAAGGCTGACAGGCAAGAACTAAAGAAGTGAAAGCGTTGGCTGCCTCTCTGAGCTTACCGATCAACCCCTAGCGTTAACGCTTTCTGAATCTGTGTAATCTGTGGATGGTTCGCGATTTGGTCTCAACTTTTGCCAGCGTCCCTTTCGCCGGCTCGTTCTCGGTGGGATTTGTTTCATCCTCCGGCGCGCCGGCTTCCGTTAAAGATGCGGTTATTAGATCGTCGGACGGCCTGGCGCCGTCGAGAAAAACGAAGACGTGGAAGTTGGCCCTGCGCTCCCGGATTACTTCAATGCGGCCTTCGTCCTTTATGCGCGCCAGTTCGCTCATCAGAAAATTCTGTTCGGCGCCACTCATGTAACGATAATCGATGTCGAAGGCCAGACCGGTAGAGTGCGGCGGCGTTTCAATCATCGTTGCGTTCCGGTTCACTCGGCGCAAAATGTGCTGGTATTGCGCCGGCCTGACCAGCGAGCTCGCCGGCAAGGGGCGATCGAACTTATCGTGATACGTCTTCGCTACTTCTTCGAGAATCTTCAGCGCCTGCGGCCTTAGCGAGCTAAGCAGATTTACCTTGAACGCCTGTCGATCATTTGAGTCGTCCAGATTGAAGGAACGTCCGCTGAAATTGCTGGCTAGCGATTGCAGCGACTCGTAATCGTCCAAAAGTCTCCGCCTATTTTCAGCCGAGCCATAAGATTGATCCAACAGCGTCTTGTCTTCATCGTTCGCTTTCAGCTCCTGCTGCCGGGCGGCGATTTCCTTTTGCATCTCGTTTTGTTTCGCCCGATTGCCTTTCTTCAACGTGGCCGACTGCTTCTGCAAACCGGATATTTCTTTTTGCAGGTTCGCGCGCCGAGAGTCGAGCCGGGCGTAAGCAGCGCGCAGTTCGGCGTCGTCGTAAAGTTCGATGTTGTGATCGTCCACCCAACGCGTGAACGCGCCGTTGTCCGCTTTGGCGCCGACGCCGTAAAGGATGTACGTATCCGTGACCGCCGGCACAGAAACAATTTCGCCGCGCTGGATCATTGCCGCAAGATCGACAAAGTCCTGCACGGATCGCACGTTGAACTTCTTGACCTCCGCGACCTGTGTAGCCAGGAACCAATGCCGGTCCTCGTAATGGCGAAGCTGGGTGGGAATTTCAAGCGCGACATTTCCGGTTTCACCTCGATCTTCTTTTACTCTTTCCAGGCTGCGCGTCCACGGATCCGGATCGGCGTTGCGCAGGCCGGCAGCACGGGAAAGGTCTGCGGCCTGGTACCCGCGGCCTCCCAGGGTCGTGAAGTGAAGAAGTGCCCAGCCGGCGACACCGAACACTGCGCCCGCAACGATAAACACCAAAAGATGCCGCATTTCGCGGTTCGCCATCGCAAAAAGATTAGGCGTTGAGGGCCTCGCCTGATTTCGGATCGTTATGGTAATTTGAGGGGACCATTGTTTTTACACCAATCCACGCGAACAAACAAACCTGATCTTCTCGACCACGTAAGTTAAGTACCGATTACGAAACTTGTTATCTCTGGCGCACGTATTATCGGTCTTAGATGGCCGGACAGAATCCATTCAAGAACGAAAGAGGTTTTTATGAGATCCAGAGGTTTTTCGCCGTTCCGTTTTCGGATCTACGTATTAATTGTCGCCGCCCTTTGCACCGCGCTACCGCTGGTTATGTCTCCAGCAGTCGCCTTCGCTCAGAAAAGTACGCAGCCGCCGATAATCGACCGCGAACTGTTCTTCGGCGATCCGGAAATCTCCGGCTCGCAGATCTCGCCTGACGGCAAGTTCATCGCTTTCATCAAGCCACTCAAGGGCGTGCGCAACGTCTGGGTCAAGCCTACCGAGGCGCCCTTCGATTCCGCAAAGCCAATCACTGCGGACACAACCCGGCCGATTCCGGCGTACTTTTGGAGCCGCGACGGCAAATACATTCTCTTCGTGCAGGACAAAGCCGGCGACGAAAATTATCTCGTCTACGCGGTAAACCCTGCCGACGCGCCGGCTGCCGGTTCGGAAGTGCCGCCAGCGCGCAATTTGACGGATCTAAAAGGCGTCCGGGTAGAGATTGTCAGTGTCCCGCGCAGTGAACCGGATTTGCTCTACGTGGCCATGAACGATCGCGACAAAGCCTGGCACGATCTCTACAAAGTCAGAATCTCGACCGGCGAACGCACGCTGATGCGCCAGAATAACGATCACATTACAAGCTGGGTCTTCGATCTAAAAGATCAATTGCGCATGGCAACGCGCGTCGCAGACAATGGCGACACGGAAGTTCTGCGCGTCGATGACAAAGGCTTCACAAAAGTTTATTCGTGCAATGTGTTCGAAAGCTGCGGGCCGGTGCGTTATCACAAAGATGGCCAGCGCGTTTACTTTTTGACGAACAAAGGCGCTGATGCCGATTTAATAAAGCTGGAGCTTTTCAATCCGGCCACCGGCAAAGAAGAATTCGTCGAAGCGGATCCTCTGAAGCGCGTCGATCTGGGCGACGCTGCGTTTTCAGAACTAACTGACGAGTTAATCGCCACGACTTACGAAGATGAACGCATTCGGATTTATTTTAAGGACAAGTCTTTCGAAGCCGATTACCGGCTGGTGCAAAAGCAGCTTCCTGGCAAAGAGATTGATTTTGGTTCCAACACCAGAGATGAGCGCTTGTGGTTGATAACGGCCCACAGCGATACCGAACCCGGTGAACGATACCTCTTCGATCGTCAGAGCAAGAAGCTGACTCTGCAGTACCGCAGTCGCGAGAGACTCAACCGCGATTACCTGGCGGCGATGAAGGCTATTCGTTACAAGTCGTCCGACGGAATGGAAGTTCCTGCTTATCTCACCTTACCGAAAGGCGTCGCGCCAAATAATCTTCCGTTGGTTGTGTTTCCTCACGGCGGACCATGGGCGCGCGATTCATGGGGCTATAACCCTTTCGCCCAATTCTGGGCCAATCGCGGCTATGCGGTTTTGGAGCCGAACTTCCGCGGCTCTACCGGCTATGGCAAGAGATTTATCGACGCCGGCAACAAACAGTGGGGCGACAAGATGCAGGACGACATCACCTGGGGCGTCAAGTACCTGGTGGCACAAGGCATTGCCGATCCAAAACGCGTCGGCATCATGGGCGGCTCGTACGGAGGTTACGCGACGCTCGCCGGCGTTACGTTTACTCCCGATCTGTACGCGGCAGCAGTTGATTACGTTGGCCCGTCAAACTTGATCACGCTGCTGGAGACCATCCCACCATATTGGGAGGCCGGCCGGCAGGTTTTCTATCAACGCATGGGCGATCCAACGACACCCGAGGGCAAGGCGCAATTAAATCGCCAATCACCACTGAACTCTGCAACTAAGATCAAGACGCCGCTGCTCGTCGTGCAGGGAGCGAACGATCCGCGCGTCAACAAACGCGAAGCCGACCAAATTGTAATCGCTTTGCGCGACCGTGGATTTCCCGTTGAGTACATCGTCGCTCCTGATGAAGGACACGGCTTTCAGAGACCGGTCAATAACATGGCCATGTTCTCTCAGGCCGAAAAGTTCTTTGCGAAATATCTCCGTGGTCGCTATCAGGAGAGCGCGACACCGGAAGTGGCGCAGCGCCTCAAAGAGATTTCCGTTGACGTAAAGTCGGTGACAATGCCGAAGAAAGTTGAGGCGACGGCGGGCGCGCCAAAACCTGCCGTGGATCTCAGCGCCGGAAAATTTAGCTATAAAGCCACAATCGTCGCTGGAGCACAGACCATTCCGCTGACCACCACCACTGAAATCAAGGAGGACGGCGGCTCATGGATAGCCACCGAAATCGCCGATACTCCGTTTGGCAAGATTACTGACGTCGCCACCATCGAGAAGGGCACTCTTATTCTAAAGCATCGTTCGATCACTCAGGATCCGGTTGTGATCGAACTTGATTTCAAGGGTAACAAGGCTACGGGGACGATGACGACAAGTGGGCAGGCAAAGCCAATTGACGTGGACCTCGGCGGCACTGTGTTCGCGGATGGTGGCGGAGCATTCGACGTCCTGGCCAGGCTGCCGCTGGCAGCAAATTACAGCACCACCTTCCGCAACTTTAATGTTGAAAAGCAGAAAGTACAGATCAAGAATCTGAAGGTACTGGGACCGGAAAGCGTCACAGTTTCTGCCGGCACCTTTGATGCTTTTAAGATCGAGGTCGTGGACGCCAACGACGAGGCGGATAGGCAAACCATCTGGATCGCGAAAGACTCGCATAAGGTGGTGAAGATCGTTGCCACGCTGCCGAGTTTGGGGGGAGCGGTGCTGACGGCCGAACTTCAATGAGAGTCTCGCGGAGTTTTCGCCTGAGATGCGGGCTCTACCTTTGCGTTAGCCGACTCAAGCCAATCGCGACCCAATAGAAACTCCGGATGGTCTCCAGATCCGTTGAGATATTTGGAGGCCAACCAAGGTTTTTAACCCAAGCTATCAGCCGTAACCGTAACCGCTTACCCGCAGATTTCATCTTTCAGTTGACGCCCGAAGACCTATTTCCATGCTGCTGCTACGCGCTTCCCATTTTCCAACTCGTATGGCACGATAAAACCCACGAGATAGGTACTGTGTTTAGCTTGATGTGTGATGTGATCTCACGGTTGGGATAGCGGAGATCGGAGGTATGGCACTAAGTCTTTCCGCAGGTTGTTTCCTCACGAAGATTGTCGGGTCCACCAGGCTTCCAGAATTTGCGCTTACCGAGACTCTATACGCAAACGACCTCCGACTTCCCAGGCACTCGCACGAGCGCTCTTGCTTCATCTTTGTCCTTCAAGGAACCTTCAATGAAACATTCGAAAGCAACAGTAGAGTCTGTCGACCGCAGACTCTAATCTTTCGCCCGCCAAACGAGAGACACTCCGACCACTTTCATGGGAAAGGCGGTCGCTGCTTCAATATTGAAATGGACCCGCATTGGCTCAAACGGATTGGTACGCGCACAGTTGGTTTGAACGGTTCGTCAGATTTTCACGGAGGGATCCTATCGAGGCTGGCGTTGCGGATCTATCAGGACTCGGCGCCGGTCCCGGCTCGGATCGTCGACGAGGCGGGCAAGGTGCTGTTCACCGAACGGCAGATCCTCGACGGGCAGGAGCTATTTCTCACCTACGGCCTGATGCAGTTCGGCACGGTCTACGGTCACGGGG
>JBDUCF010000136.1:0-6901 GCA_040003545.1 Pyrinomonadaceae bacterium
ATTCGTCCTTCACTCTTCGCAATCAGCGCATAAGCTTCGTCCCTCGTCATTTCCGAAATATTGTAGACGTGCAGATCGCAAAGCCGGCAGAGGCGCACGCGTTCGTCGCCGGTCATCTGCTCCCAGCCCACCGGGCAAGGAGACGCAGGGCGCAGATTATCGAGCTCGAAGTTATTCTTCACAGGGCTACCTTTGAAAGAAACGGGCGGGAAATTAGCACAACGCTGGTTCGATGAAATTTGCGCGATGCGGTTGCCCGCGACGTCCGCTTTATGTTAGGTGCAGAGCTTGGTGAGCGCTGACCTCAAGATCTGGACGCAATTCTCCAGTTGATCGACCGGAACGAATTCGCCGGTGCGATGTGCTACGCGAATGTCCCCTGGCCCGAACACAACCGCCTCGGCGCCCAAAGAGATCATTTGCGGCGCTTCTGTGCCAAAAGCCACGGCCCCTGATTGCCGGCCGCTCGTCTTTTCGAGCAGTTGCACCAGACGCGAGTCAGCCGTTGTCTCGAAACTTTCATCCGCGCGCGCGGCGTTTATTTCGCACCTAAATCCAGGATCGCGTGTTCGCAGCTCTTCGATGGCGCTCCTGACGCGATCCAGCACGTGGTCGCTTCTCTGGTTCGGTATCGGACGCCATTCAAGCGTGAAATAGCATTCACCGGCGATGATGTTCTTGGCGGTGCCGCCTTTGAGTATTCCGATATTCAGACTCGTATAGGGCGGATCGAAACCATCCTGGCGATCCTCTTGCAAATTCTGCGCGATGGCTTCGATCGCGGTAATCAGATGAGCAGCGCGAAAATTTGCCGATTCTCCAATCGCAGGATAAGCGCTGTGCGCCTCGCGGCCGTGCACGGTGATTTCCGCAAGGGAATAACCCTTTCCCGCACGCATCGGTTGGAGTGAAGTGGGCTCACCCACGATTGCGTAGCGCGCGCGAAAAGGTCGAGCTGCGGCCAAACGCTTCGCACCGAGACAGCCGACTTCTTCGTCGGCAGTGAAGACCAGCGCCAGCGGCTGTGTCATCTCTTTCAAGTCAAAGCTTTCGACTGCCGTCAGCGCGGCCGCGATAAAAGCTTTCGTATCGCATGCCCCGCGGCCATAGAGTTTGCCGTCGCGTTCCGTCAAGGTGGTTGCTTCAGGCCATGCCGGATCGTAAGGCACCGTGTCTGTGTGGCCGACCAGGGCAAGCTCGACAGTGGCACAGTTTTCAGAATCAAGGGTTGAAGTCTGATTTGTTGAATCACCGGGTGAAGTCTGTGCCACCAGGTTCAGCTTTTCGATGCCGGATTCATCAGTGTAGGGAAATCTTCTAACTTTCAAACCCGCGGCTTCGCAACGCTCGGCCAGGTAGGCAACGATTTCCGCGTTCGAGCGCGATGACACGGAATCAATGCTAACCAGTTTTGCGAGTGTTTCTTTGACCGTCATTTCCTATCTTTTTCCGCGCCCCAAAGCTTCCCTTGCAGTCCCGAGAATCGCTCAACAATCTTTTCCTGTTCATGATGCCGGCCCTGCGAAACAATCTGCTTTCCACCCACGACAACATCACGCACCGCCGCGCGGCCCAGCGAAAACACGATGCTCGCCAGCAAATCATCAGCCGATGCACCGGCGATTGAAGGATCATCAAGGCCCACAGTGAAGAAGTCGGCAGGACGTCCGGGCTCGAGCCTTCCACTGGGCGCGCCAATGCTCTTTGCCCCGTTTACTGTGGCGCAATCGAAGAGTCGCGCGGCAAGAGTAGCGGTTCCATCATCAGTAGCAGCGGCGCCGGCCAGGACAGCCCGCTCCATACGCTGCAACCTCAGGTGATATTCCAACTCGCGCGCATCTTCCAACAGGTCAATCTGTGCGTGACTGTCTGTGCCGAGCGCAATACTGACGCCTTCTTTGAAATAGGAATCCGCCGGTATGACACCATCGCCGAGATTTCGCTCCGTCGTGGGACAGGCGCAAACAGTCGCGCCCGCGCGGCCCAGGGTCGCGATGGCCTTTGGCGTAACATGGATCGCATGAACAGCAGTGAAGTACGGGCTCAGCGATCCTTCAGTCTCGAGCAGGGCAACGGGACTGCGACCGTATTCCTGAATGCAGGCAGACACTTCGGCCATCTGCTCGGCAACGTGCATGTGCACGGGCAGCTCGTGTTCGTTTGCATAAGCGACAACCTGCCGCAAATATTCCAAAGGCACTGCGCGAACACTGTGCGGCGCGACACCGACCCAGGCGCCCGCAACCGCAGAAGCCCGACCGTCGGGGAGGGCCCCACCAATTTCAGAAGGAGATGAGCCCTCCCTGCCGATCGAGCTTCCGCCCAAATCGCCAACCAACGCTTCCAGATTTCGCAGGTAAGTTTCAGGATCCCGTTCAATGAACCGAGCTTGCTTTGGATTCGAATCAGTTTGAAAGCCCGCCCGCGCGTACGCCACACGTAGCAGCGCGATGCGCAAGCCCACATCACGCGCGGCACGCACAACCTCTTTCGCTAAAAGATTAGGATCGTCATAAGGCTCACCTTCAAGGTTGTGATGAATGTAATGGAACTCACCCACAGCGGTGATGCCCCCCAGGATCATTTCCAGAAACGCCATGCGGCTGGCGTCATAGATATCTTCAGGGCTCAGACGAGCTGCAGCCGAGTACATCATCTCGCGCCACGTCCAAAAGCTGTCGGCCGGATTTGTCGTCCGATATTCCGTTCGCCCGCGCAGAACTCTTTGAAAGGCATGCGAGTGCGCGTTGATGAGGCCGGGCAACATTGCCCGGTTATTCAGGCGAGTTGGGTTCTCGACTTCGTTGGCGGGAGCAACCCGCACGATTGGCCCGGAACCGTCGCAAACCAATGCCAGGTCGCGTTGGAAGCGGCCATCGGCATAAATCAGATCCGGCAGCCAGGTTGTTTGGTTTGAATCCTTCAATGTTGAAACACTTCTTAGACCACGTGCAGTCAGGAAGGGGGCCCGCCCCCGCTCTTAATGCTTCACCCCCAGGACCTCTCTGGCGGCCGTGCGATCCCCTGTGCAGCTGATCCTTCTGGGCGCATCGAGAAACTTAAGTTCAAATCCCAATCCTTTATATAACTCGATAATGCGCGGGGTCGCCTGATTTGACAGGACCACTGGGCCGCGATGCCTGACCAGCCACTGGGCCGTGCGCACTTGATCGTCCCAGCTAAAACCGCCGGCGCTATAGCTCGTGAACTCCACATCGTAAGGCGGATCGGCATAGATAAAGTCCTCGGGTTCAATTGCCAGCTCCTCGATATCAACGTTGGTGAAGGTCCAGCTCCCCAGCAGCCCGCGATAATCAAGAAAGTCGGACGCGTAATTGATCGTCTGGTACTTTCCAAACGGCACATTGTATTCGCCGCTTCGATTGAAGCGGCACAGACCATTGAAGCACGTACGGTTCAGATAATAAAAAAGCTGCGCTCCCTCGGCCGTTTCGGCTTTGCCATCGCTGATTAACCGGTTGAAGTGCTCGCGATGCACATAAAAAAGCCGCGCCTCGTTGCGCATCTCGATGTCGACTTCCAGACCGTATTGAAGCTGGCGATAGAAGTTTATTAAATGAGGGTTCGCGTCATTTAGCAAAGCGCGCTCGGGTTGGAGTCCCAGCGCCACTGCCAGCCCGCCGCAAAAAGGCTCGACGTAGCGACGAGGTTGATGTGCTTGCCAAAGCGGCTCAATCTGTCTCACTAGCCAGCGTTTGCCACCGGCCCATTTGAGCGGGGGATTAAGAGCAGGCAAAGTGCGAATCTGAACGCGTTGCGCTTTGGTGGTGGTCATGCGCGGGCCAACCATAGCAAGCTGAGCGGCCAGCGGGCAAGAGATCAATCGCGGGCTGAAGTCTGCGGGGGCTCAATAACCTGTTCAGCACGAATGCCATCTCCGAGTGCGCGATCAGGTTCCGCTTTTCTTTCTAACCTTTTTTCCACCGCGTTTCAGGAAAGTCACCAGCGCCTTTTCGGCCACGTGCAAACCTCGTGTACGTTGCTTCACTAATTCTGCGACAGTTTGAAAGTAGCGCCGGATCACTATTCCCTGTTCAAAGCTTTCGATGATTTCAGGACAGATATACGAAGAGCGGCATACCGCCGGCGTGTTTCCCAGGATTTCTGCCGCCTCGTTTATGGCGGCCACAATTTTTCTCTTGCGCTCCGGTTCTGTGTCATCAACACCGGCGCCGGCGCGAGCCAAAGCGCAGGCGCAGGCCAGCGTTCCCGCCCAGGTGCGAAAGTCTTTGGCGCTGAACCTGACGCCCATCACTTCTTTTATATACTCGTTGATATGTCGTCGTCTGATGTCGACGAACTGTCCTTCATCGTCAAGATACTTGAAGACTTCGCTGCGCCGGTCCTTCAAGAGTTCCCGGACTATTTTTGCCACTTTGTGGTCTCTCAACTCACGGTGCTGCTGTACTCCGGACTTACCCGGAAAATCGAACTCAATCAGATCGCCTCTGACACGGACGTGTCGAGCGCGCAAAGTTGAAATGCCATAGCTGCCGTTCTCGTTCGCGTAGACCTGGCTTCCCGGTCTCAGGTAGCAAGTTGAAAGTATTCGGAGGATGGCCGCCAGAACTTTTTCGCGTCCCAAGCCCGGAAGTTTAAGGTCGCGCGCCACGGCGTTGCGCATTTGCGGTAAAGCCTCTGCGAATTTGATCAGCCGTTCAAACTTCCGTTGTTCTTGCCGTTTGACGTGGCGTTCGTGATAGAGGTACTGCCAACGACCGGCAGCGTCTTTTCCGACAGCCTGCACCAGGCCGGTGGCCGCCGGATTGATCGCTACATCGATCCATGCCGGGGGAATCTTCAGTTCTTCGATCCGGCGCAGGTCAACAGCGCTGGCTCTCTTTCCTTCTGCGTTGACATAACGAAATCCTCTGCTGGGCGTGCCGCGGCGGAGGATTCCATTCTTATGCAGTCTTTCGTGCTGAGTCATTCCCGATCCTTGTTCTACTCGAAGTGGAGAAAGTCTTTAGGGGAAGCAAAAAACGAACGAGCATTCAGGAGCATTCTACCTGAGGATCTGGTGCCGGAGGTCGGACTCGAACCGACATGAGTGTGACCTCGCCAGATTTTGAGTCTGGTGCGTATACCAATTTCGCCACTCCGGCCTGGGCGGGGTCAGGCCATAATAAAGGCTCGACGGGCAGTCGTCAACTTTGCTTATCTAAGCCAAAATGCCCGTCAAATCAACGGTTTATCGGAAGTGAACAAATATGTTTGCCATGGTTGGTCAAACCTTGTAGAATTTCAATCCGTGCTTTGAAGCCTCAAGCTCGGCAAGCGCAGATTTCGGCAATCTATCCTCTTCTTACGGTCGTTCAGATTAGCCTCCTGGTTCCAGAGTTCTACCCCCAAAAGAGCCAAGTCAAGAACGGAAATTTATGACCCACCAAAGTAATGCTTCGGCGCGAATCCTGATTGTGGATGATGAGTCGGATATACGCGGAGTGCTGTCGGATTTGTTGAATGAGGAATATGAATGCACGGAAGCGTCTTCGGCGGCTGAGGCGCTGGCACAGCTGCGAATTGCGGACTATGAGCTGGTAATCAGCGACATTACGATGCCGGGCATGAGCGGGCTGGAAATGATTCCCCACGTGAAGGAAATCGCGCCCGAGACTGTGGTGGTGATGATCAGCGGGATGCAAACGGTGGAGAGCGCCATTGAAGCATTGCGCGTTGGCGCGTTCGATTACCTGATGAAGCCGTTCGACTTGCGCCAGGTGGAAGCCGGTGTTAAGCGTGCCCTGGAGCATCGCGATCTTTTGGTGGCGAAGCGACTCTACGATTCCCAGCTGGAAGAGCTGGTAGAGTTGCGCACGGCGGAATTGGACCATGCGCTTGGCTCGCTGGAGGGAGCTTACCGTTCGACCTTGCGGGCCTTGACGGCAGCTCTGGAGACGCGCGATGCGGAAACGCATGGACATTCGGAGCGAGTGGTAAGCTACAGTTTGCGTCTGGGACGCGAATACGGCCTGACCCTCGAGCAATTGAAAAGTTTGGAGTTTGGGGCGTTGCTGCACGACATTGGCAAGATTGGAGTGCCGGATGCGATCTTGCGCAAGCCGGCGAAGCTGACGGAAGAAGAGTGGGTGCGAATGCGCGAGCACCCTTTGCACGGCCAGCAGATATTGCGTGGGATAGAGTTTCTCGAAGGCGCGGCCCGGGTAGTAGCGCAGCATCACGAGAAATGGGACGGGTCAGGATACCCTTTGAGATTACGCGGCAAAGAGATTGATTTGTGCGCGCGCATCTTTGCAGTGGCCGATGCGTTCGACGCCATAACCAGCGACCGCGTCTACCGAAAAGGGAAGTCGTATGCCGTCGCGGCAAAGGAACTTGACGAATGGGCGGGAACCCAGTTTGACGCCGATGTGATTGCGGCCTTTCACCGCGTGCCCCAGGCAGATTGGGATCAACTGTACCGCAGGTCGTTAATGAGACAAGCAGAGTCTCGAAGTGACCAGCCCTTAGAACCTATAAACGACCCCAGACTGGAAACAGTCGTTCACTAGGGTTGCCTTCCTAAGACATCACACGACAGCAAAGTTGTTAGGTGGCGCCGCGTCCTCATTACGCTTCGCGTCGCACATCTCCGCTAGCCAACCCGGCCTGGCCAATTTAGTTTGGCGGCCTATACCTGGCTACCAGGCTGACTCCTATTGGAGCCGGTGCCTGATTAATGAAGTAACTCTCCATCCCGAATATCCAAGCGAGCGCGTCGTTGATTAAGCCCGGATGGTTATCGTCAGGAAGCGAGCCATTGCGCCGTTCCGCACCAAAGTCACGCTAATTCCTGGACCTTTGCCTTAGTTAAGCGGGGTCTTCCCAAAAAAATCTACTGCCTGAAAATCGTTATGGTGGGGTGGCGACGTATCCGCGG